>JBEBUE010000027.1:0-13951 GCA_040393485.1 Herminiimonas sp. | reverse complement strand
TTTTTATCCGCATCTTTGATTACCGGCACCACCAGGCCGCTGGGCGTGTCGGCGGCGAAGCCAATGTTGTAGTAATGCTTGAGAATCAGCTTTTCGCCTGTGCTGTCGAGCGAAGCGTTGAAGGCGGGGAACTTCTTCAAGGCTGCGACGCTTGCCTTGATGGCAAACGCAAGCAAGGTCAGCTTGGCGCCTGAACCGGCCGCGGAGTTCACACTTTTACGGAACTCTTCCAGATCCGTGACATCGGCCTCGTCATACTGGGTAATGTGCGGAATCATGACCCAGTTGCGATGCAAATTCGGGCCGCTGATTTTCTTGATGCGCGACAGCGGTTGCAAGGTCGTGGTGCCGAACTTGCTGAAGTCCAGCGATGGCCATGGCAACAGGTCCAAGCCCGCGCCGCCACCAGCTTTCACTGGTGCTGCAGCGGCAGCTGTTACCGGACCAGCAGCCATCACGCCTTTTACGTAGTTCTGTACGTCTTCCTGCGTGATACGACCTTTAGGACCGGAACCGGCAACCTTGCCGAGATCCACGCCGAGTTCGCGTGCGAACTTGCGTATCGATGGTGATGCATGTGCCTTGCTGTTGGCAGCACTGGCAGGCGCAGCTGCGACTGGTGCAGCAGGCGCTGGTGCCGGAGCAGCCGGAGCCGCGACAGGTTCTGGCGCTGGCGCAGCAACCGGGGCTGGTGCTGGTGCAGGAGCCGCTGCCGGAGCAGGCGCTGGTGCAGGAGCAGCAGCAGGTGCTTCAGCTTTCGCCGGTTCTGCTGCAGGTGCAGCCGCTGCCGCCGATTCTTCCAGCAACAAGACCAGCGTACCTTCTGCGATCTTGTCACCGAGTTTGACTTTGAGTTCTTTCACTACGCCGGCGTGGCTGGATGGGATTTCCATGCTGGCTTTGTCGGATTCAACCGTAATCAGGGACTGATCGACCTTGATCGTATCGCCCACCTTGACCAGCAGTTCAATGACTTCGACTTCCTTGAAGTCGCCGATATCCGGGACTTTGACTTCGACCATGCTCATCTTTTATCTCCGCTTGTTTGCGTGTCCATCATCATGACAGCGGGGAAGCAAATGGCGATTCCATCTGCATCCCCGTCGCCTCACTGATGAGGAAGGATTTTGGTATGTAGATTACAGCGTTACCGGATTGACTTTTTCTGGGTTGATGCCGTACTTCTTGATTGCGTCTGCAACCACGGAAGCTGCAATCGCACCCTCATCTGCCAATGCCTTGAGCGCCGCAACAGTGACGAAATAGCGGTTGACCTCGAAGAACTCACGCAGTTTTGCACGGCTGTCCGAACGGCCGAAACCATCGGTACCGAGCACTTTGTAGGTACGATCTTTCGGTACGAATGCACGTACTTGTTCTGCGAACGTGCGCATGTAATCGGTTGCAACCACGATAGGACCAGCGGTGCCTTGCAACGACGAAGTGATGTGCGCCTGACGCGGTTTGTCGGTCGGGTGCAGCATGTTCCAGCGCTCTACGTCCTGGCCATCGCGCGCCAGCAGCGTGAACGATGGAGCGGACCAGACGTCGGCGGTAACGCCCCAGTCGTCTTTCAGCAAATCGGCCGCAGCGATCACTTCGCGCAGGATGGTGCCGGAGCCCATCAGCTGTACGCGGTTCTTCGCTTTTTTCGCGCCTTCCTGCAACAGGTACAGGCCTTTGAGGATGCCCTCTTCCTGACCTGGTTTCAAGCCTGGCTGCGCGTAGTTTTCGTTCATCAGGGTGATGTAATAGAACACATCTTCCTGGTTTTCGATCATGCGCTTCAGGCCATCATGCATGATGACTGCGACTTCGTGTGCGAAGGTCGGATCGTAAGGAATACAGTTCGGGATGGTCGAAGCCAGGATGTGGCTGTGACCGTCTTCGTGTTGCAAGCCTTCACCGTTCAGTGTGGTACGACCAGCGGTACCGCCGAGCAGGAAGCCACGTGCGCGCATGTCGCCCGCTGCCCATGCCAGGTCGCCGATACGTTGCAGACCGAACATCGAGTAGAAGATGTAGAACGGCACCATGATGCGGTTGTTGGTCGAGTACGACGTTGCCGCCGCAATCCACGATGCCATCGCGCCTGCTTCGTTAATACCTTCCTGCAGGATCTGACCGGCTTTGTCTTCACGGTAGAAGCTGACCTGGTCTTTATCGACTGGCTCGTACAACTGGCCTTCACGGTTGTAAATACCGATTTGGCGGAACAAGCCTTCCATACCGAAGGTACGGGATTCATCGACCAGGATAGGCACCAGGCGTTGGCCCAGGTTTGCATCGCGCAGCAGGATCGAGATGATCCGTACATAAGCTTGCGTGGTCGAAATTTCACGACCTTCAGCGGTAGGATCCAGTACTGCCTTGAACGCAGCCAGTTCAGGTACCGGCAGCTTCTCGTCCGCTTGTTGACGACGTTGTGGCAGGTAACCGCCCAGCGCCGCACGGCGTTCGTGCAGGTACTTCATCTCAGGCGCATCATCAGCCGGTTTGAAGAATGGAATGTCTGGCAGATGTTCGTCAGCGATAGGCAGATTGAAACGATCGCGCATTTCGCGGACTGCTTCGTCGTCCAGTTTTTTGGTTTGATGCGCAGTATTACGCGCTTCACCCGATTTGCCCATGCCATAACCTTTGACGGTTTTGACCAGCAGAACGGTAGGTTGACCTTTGTGTTCTTGCGCTTGCTTGAAGCCAGCGTAAACTTTGTGTGGATCGTGGCCACCGCGCAGCAAGTGCCAGATGTCGTCGTCCGACATGCGCGAAACCATTTCCAGCAATTTTGGATGCTTGCCGAAGAAGTGTTTGCGCACGTAAGCGCCATCCTTGGCTTTGTAGTTCTGGTACTCGCCGTCCAGCGTTTCCATCATGACGCGCTGCAGGATGCCTTCTTTGTCTTTGGCCAGCAGTGGGTCCCAGTTGGAGCCCCAGATGATCTTGATAACGTTCCAGCCAGCACCGCGGAATTCGCCTTCGAGTTCCTGGATGATTTTGCCGTTGCCGCGTACCGGGCCGTCCAGACGTTGCAGGTTACAGTTGACGACCATGACCAGGTTGTCGAGTTGTTCGCGACCGGCTACGCCGATAGCGCCCATCGATTCGACTTCGTCCATCTCGCCGTCGCCGCAGAATACCCAGACCTTACGGTTGTCGGTTTTTGCGATGTCGCGTGCTTGCAGGTACTTCAGGAAGCGTGCCTGATAGATCGCCATCAATGGGCCCAGACCCATCGATACGGTAGGGAACTGCCAGAAGTCCGACATCAGTTTTGGATGCGGATAGGACGACAAGCCTTTGCCATCAACTTCGCGACGGAAGTTGATCAATTGTTCTTCGCTCAAGCGGCCTTCGAGGAAAGCGCGAGCATAAACGCCAGGCGACGAGTGGCCCTGGATATACAGCAGATCGCCACCGTGGTCTTCGGTCGGTGCGTGCCAGAAGTGATTAAAGCCGGTGCCCAACATGTTCGCGAGCGAAGCAAAGCTGGAGATGTGACCACCGAGGTCACCATCAACGCGGTTGGCTTTGACGACCATCGCCATCGCATTCCAGCGCATCCACGAACGCAGGCGCTCTTCGTATTCCTGATTGCCCGGCGAGTTGACACCCATTTCGGCAGGGATGGTGTTTACATATGCGGTAGTGCTGGAGAATGGAACTTGCGCACCACGACGGCGGGCCAGATCAATCAGGCGCTCCACCAGGTAGTGGGCGCGGTCAGGGCCCTCGTGTTCGATAACCGCTTCGAGGGCATCAAGCCACTCTTGCGTTTCCATTACATCGGGATCGTTGGCGGCTTGCGCCAATACCTGGTCGAGCTGGGCTGACATAATTTGTCTCCTGATTTATCTTTAGTGCCGCTCTTTGTAAGAACGGACCGTCATTTTTAAAACTGATAACACGTATAGTCGCGTAGTGTGCGCTGAGTTTAACAGCAGTTTTTGTTATTTTCAAATGGCGATATCATTTCTCATAATGCGAAATTATGCGGCATAGCAGCATTTTTACAGGCTTTTAGCGGCATTTTAAGAGCATGTAAACTTGCGGCATAAGCACCTTACAGAGATGTTCTGATAAGCCTTTATAATCTGTGACTTACCTCTTCATTCACCCCCTATCACCGATATTCAACCCATGACCGCACAAATCATTGATGGAAATTTGCTTTCCCAACAACTCCGCAAAGACGTCGCCGTTCGCGCCGCGGCCCTGACAGCCAAAGGTAAGCAGCCTGGCCTGGCCGTGATCTTGGTCGGTGCCGATCCGGCTTCCCAGGTCTATGTGCGCAACAAGGTCAAGGCTTGCGAAGACAACGGTCTGTATTCATTACTTGAAAAATATGACGCTGACATGACCGAAGCGGCACTGCTGGCACGTATCGCAGCGCTGAACGCGGATCCGAAGATCCACGGCATCCTGGTGCAAATGCCTTTGCCCAAGCATATCGATGCAAACAAGGTGATCGAAGCCATTTCCCCACGCAAGGACGTCGATGGCTATTCGGTGCTGAGCGCTGGCGAGTTGCTGACTGGCCTGCCCGGCTTCCGCCCATGCACCCCATATGGCTGCATGAAACTGATCGAAAGCACCGGCACCAAACTGGCTGGCAAGCACGCCGTCGTCATCGGCCGCAGTAATACAGTAGGCAAACCAATGGCATTATTGCTCTTGCAAGCCAACGCAACCGTCACCATCTGCCATAGTGGAACCGCGGATCTTGCTTATCACACACGTCAGGCTGATGTGGTCGTTGCCGCTACCGGCCGCCGCAACACACTGACGGCAGAGATGATCAAACCCGGTGCCATCGTGATCGACGTCGGCATCAACCGCGACGATAACGGCAAACTGTGCGGCGACGTCGACTTCGCCAACGCCAAGGAAGTTGCCAGCTACATTACCCCGGTGCCAGGCGGCGTCGGCCCCATGACTATCACCATGCTTTTGGTTAACACCATTGAAGCAGCAGAGAGAGAAACCAACTGATGAATATTGCCCTGAACCCGCTGCTGGATTTTTCCGATCTCCCACAATTCGAAGCCATCAAACCCGAGCACATAGGCTCGGCCATCGATAGCCTGCTCGACCAATGCCGCACCGTCGTCATTGAACTCGAAGGCCAGAGCGCCCAGGTGACCTGGGAGAACTTCGTCGAACCGCTGGAAAACGTAACGGAAAAACTCAGCCGGGCCTGGGGCATAGTCGGTCACCTGAATGCGGTGGTCGATACACCTGAACTGCGCGCCGCCTATAACGAGAACCAGCCCAAGATCACTGAATTCTGGACCGCGCTGGCGCAAAACCTGACGCTGTTCACCAAATATAAAGCACTGCAACTGGGCCCGGATTACGCGAGCTTCTCGGCTGCACGCAAAAAGATCATCGAAAACGCAGTACGCGATTTCCGTCTCGGCGGTGCCGAGCTGGCGGAAGAAGATAAGCCACGCTTTGCTGAAATCCAGGAAAAGCACGCCGCGCTGACCACCAAATTTTCGGAAAACATCCTCGACGCGACTAACGAGTACGCACTATATATAGAGAACGAAGCCGAATTGTCCGGCCTGCCGGATGATGCAAAGCAGGCGGCACGTGCCGCTGCCGAGAAAGATGAGAAGCCAGGCTATAAATTCACGCTGCACTTCCCGTCCTACTTCCCGGTACTGCAATACGCCGACAACCGCGAGCTGCGCGCCACGATTTATCGCGCCAACGCCACCAAAGCTTCCGAGCTCGGCGGCCAGCCAGCCTGGGACAATACGCAAAACATCGTCGACATCCTGAAACTGCGCGACGAAGAAGCCAAGCTGCTCGGCTATAAAAACTTCGCCGAAGTCTCGCTGGTATCGAAAATGGCGCAAACGCCGGATCAGGTCATCAGCTTCCTGCAAGACCTGGCCAAACGCGCGCGTCCATTTGCCGAGAAAGACCTGGCTGAATTGCGCAGCTTCGCGAAGAAAGAACTGGGCATAGACCAACTGGAAGCCTGGGACGTCACCTACGCTTCGGAAAAACTGCGTGAGCAACGCTATGCCTTCTCGGAACAGGAAGTAAAGCAATACTTCCCTGAGCCGCAAGTCGTGGCCGGTTTGTTCCGCACCATCGAAAGCCTATTCTCGGTTTCGATCAAACCGGATGCGGCACCGGTCTGGCATCCGGATGTGAAATTCTTCCGTATCGAAAAAGATGGTGCGCTGGTCGGCCAGTTCTACCTCGACCTGTACGCACGCCAGGGCAAACGTGGCGGCGCATGGATGGATGATGCACGCGGTCGCCGTCGTATTGCGGAAGGCAAGGACGGCATACAAACGCCGATCGCCTACCTCACCTGCAACTTCACCGAACCTGCCGTCGTCAACGGCCAGGCCAAGCCTTCGCTGTTCACGCATGACGAAGTCATCACGCTGTTCCACGAATTTGGCCACGGCCTGCACCACATGTTGACGCGTGTTGAAGAGCTGGGTGTGTCCGGCATCTCTGGCGTCGAATGGGATGCAGTCGAATTGCCGTCGCAGTTCATGGAAAACTTCTGCTGGGAATGGGATGTGCTGTCGCACATGACGGCACACGCCGAGACCGGCGCATCGTTGCCGCGCGCGCTGTACGACAAGATGATCGCGGCCAAGAACTTCCAGTCCGGCCTGCAAACCCTGCGTCAGGTCGAATTCTCGCTATTCGATATGCACCTGCATTACGACTACAATCCGGACGGCAGCAAAACCGTGCAGGACGTCCTCAATGAAGTACGTGCCCAAGTGTCAGTCATGACACCGCCAGCTTTCAATCGCTTCCAGCATTCGTTCTCGCATATATTCGCCGGTGGCTACGCAGCCGGTTACTATAGCTACAAATGGGCGGAAGTCTTGTCGGCCGATGCATATGGTGCGTTTGAAGAAGCCAGCCAGAGCAACGGCAACGTCTTGTCCAGCGATACCGGTGCCCGCTTCCTGCGCGAAATCCTGGCGATGGGCGGCTCGCGTCCGGCCATAGAATCGTTCAAGGCTTTCCGCGGACGTGAACCGACTATCGATGCCCTGCTGCGCCACAGCGGGATGGCAGCCTGACAGACATGCGTGCGGGCAGCAGGCTTACGGAGAAAATGAAATGAATAAGCGCTGGTCCTGGCTGCTGCTCTCTTTACTGTTTTCGGTCAACGCGCATGCCCAGCTATATAAATGGGTAGGCCAGGATGGCAAGGTGACGTATAGCGATACGCCACCGCCTTCTTCCGCCAAAAAAGTGGAAGAGAAAACCGTCACCGCTGCGCCCGTCACATCCAACCTGCCCTTCGAACTGGCCAAGGCCATGAAGGCGCAGCCAGTCACGCTCTACACCACCAGCAAATGCAATGCCTGCGACAGCGCACGCAGCCTGTTGAACGCACGCGGCATCCCGTATGCGGAAAAAACCGTCAACAGCAATGAAGACATCGCGCGCCTGCAGCAAGTCGGCGGCGACAAGCAATTGCCTTTCCTGACCGTAGGCCGCAACAAACTATCCGGCTTTGAAGCCGATGCCTGGAATACCCTGCTGGGTAATGCAGGATATCCGGAGAGCAGCCAGTTACCCGCCAGCTATCGCAATCCGCCGGTACAGGCCGCTGCACCGCCGAAAGTAGCCGAGCCCAAAGCCAGCGCAGCGCCGGTGCAGGATACGCCGGGCGACAGACTGCCTGCTGCTGGCAATGCACCTCCTGGCTTTCGCTTCTGAAGCACGACCTGTAGCTCATTCGTTTTCAACTATTTAGCGCTTATGACCCGTATCGACTTTCACAGCAACGTGCCCGACAAAATTAACTATGCGTGCCGCCTGGCGCGCAAGGCACGCAATGCCAATTTCCAGATCGTGATCCTGACACAGGACCGGGCGCAACTGATGCAGCTGGATGAATTGCTGTGGACGTTTTCCGAGCAGGACTTCCTGCCGCACGTGATGCTGGACGATGCGCTGGCGGCGCAAACGCCGATACTGTTAACTGCGGATCGCGAGATGGAATCCCCGCATACACAAATCCTGATCAATCTGTCTGATACTTCGCCTACCCACTTCGCACGTTTCGAGCGTATGTTTGAAGTCATCTCCACCGAAGACGCCGACAAATCGGCCGGACGCGACCGCTACAGTTTCTACAAGCAACGCGGTTACCCACTCACCCATTTCGTGGCGGAACCGACATGAGTAACTCCTCTTCGCAAGATTTCGGCATCCCGGTCCTGACCGAAGTCATCCCCACTCCGCCGCGCCCGGCACATGCAGAACCGGCAATCGAAGCCGTTGCCGACACTGCGCCGCTGGCGACAGACACCAAGGCAGCCGATCCCGCTATGCACCAGCCTATAGACAGCTGGCTGGATGAAGAGTGGACGCGCATGGAGCAAAAGATCAGTGAGCGTGTGCTTACACAACTGCTGGAGCGCATAGAGCCGGTGCTGGAACAGCGTATCCGTGACAGCCTGGCGCAGGTCATGCAGGTGGCGGCCGAAGGCATACGACAGGATTTTCATCAAACCCTGGCCGACGCAATCAGTGATGCCGTGGCGCAAGAAGTGGATAAAATCCATTTTTCAAAAAAACAAAATAATCTCTGATTTCTTTGTTTTTAAAACAAAAATAAACTTTTTTTGTTTTTTCAAATAAATTAAAGCCTCAATTATGAACGCCTAAAAAACAAATAACTTTCTACAATCTAGCCATAGTACAAACACCTAATTGGTTGGAGAAATAGAGATGAAAGTTATCGTTTTGGGTTCTGGAATTATCGGCACCTCTTCCGCGTGGTTCTTGAACAAACAAGGCCACGAGGTCACCGTAATCGAGCGTCAACCCGGCGCTGCACAAGAAACCAGCTTTGCCAACGGCTGCCAGATTTCAGTCTCGCATGCTGAACCGTGGGCCAATCCTGCCGCCCCGATGAAAGTCCTGAAATGGCTCGGCAAGGAAGATGCACCCTTGCTGTATCGCTTCCGTCCGGAATGGCTGCAATGGAAATGGGCACTGAACTTCCTGCGTGAATGTACACCCGCACGCACCAATGACAACATCCGCCAGATCGTCGCCATCTGCGAATACAGCCGCCAGACCCTGCAAGCCGTACGCGCTGAAACCGGCATCAACTACGACCAGCTGACCAGCGGCATCCTGCACTTCTATACCGATCAAAAAGAATTCGACGATTCGCTGCCAGCCGCCAAACTGATGCGAGACCTCGGCTGCCCGCGCGATTCCATCAGCGCCGACGAAGTCGTGCGTATCGAACCAGCATTGGCCAGCATCCGTAACAAGATCGTCGGCGGCGACTTCACCGCAACCGATGAATCTGGCGACGTCTATAAATTCACCAGCGGCCTGGCTGCCAAAGCGGCCGAAGCAGGCGTCAACTTCCGCTACAACACTTCGGTCACGCGCCTGCTGACCGAAGGCAGCGGTGCCAACGCCAAAATCACCGGCGTCGAAGTCATCGGCCCTGACGGTCGTCATCAGGTACTGCACGCCGATGCCTACGTCATGGCGATGGGCAGCTTCTCGGCAGAACTGGTCAGGCCGCTAGGCATAGACCTGATGATCTACCCAGGCAAAGGTTATTCGGCCACTTACAAAGTGACCGACCCAGCCGCCGCCCCGACAGTATCCCTGACGGACGACGGCTACAAATTAGTGGTGTCGCGTCTCGGCGACCGCCTGCGTGTGGCAGGCACTTGCGAGTTGAATGGTTACACCCGTGATCTCAATACCGCGCGTTGCGAAGCCATCACGCGTCGCACCAAGGAATTGTTCCCGGACGCATGTGATTACGAAAATCCGGTGTACTGGACTGGTTTGCGTCCGTTGACGCCATCGAATGTGCCTTACATCGGCAAAACCAAGTACAGCAACCTCTACCTCAACACCGGCCACGGCACACTGGGCTGGACCATGGGTTGTGGTTCGGGTCGCGCACTGGCAGATATCGTCTCCGGCCTGCAACCTGAGCTGGACTTCAAATTCACCGGCATGCCTTATCGTCCGTCGAAACGAATCGCGACCAGCGTGACGCAACCGGCGTAATTCGTCCTGGCGAAAAAGCCAGCACCATAAAAAAACGCTGCATGTGTAAACATGCAGCGTTTTTTATTACCTTTAGTGCTGACTGCTACTACTTCTCTATCCTGACCTGCACCGCTGCCGATTTTTCATCGAAGGCGATGCGGGTGTCGAACTTGGCCCGTTTCATCGGGAAACGCGACTGGAAATGGCGCACATTGCCCGAGCCTGAAATCGCGCGGCGGACGAACTGGTAATACGCATCCATATCGACCACATGCACCACCAGGAAGTAATCGTAGTCGCCCGACACGAAGTAACACTGCATCACTTCCGCTTCCTTGCCCATGCGCACTTCAAACTCTTGCATGTGTTCGTCGGATTGATTGCTCAACGATACTTCCAGGAAAGCCAGCATGCCGTAACCCAGTGCAAACGGGTCTATCATCGCTACATCTGCACTGATAATGCCGGCATCGCGCATATCACGGATACGGCGCAAACAGGTAGGCTGCGAGATATGCACCTTATCGGCCAGCGTACGCGTTGGCGTCTGGTTATCCTTCTGCAGCAGGTTCAGCAGCTTGCGGTCAACTTTATCCAGGGTATGAAGTTTGCTCATATAAAAGTGGGAACCTCGAAAATTGCACCAAAAAACACTTTGCGTCGCATTTTCTTATGTTGTAAGGTCAGTGTCTTGCAAGGCAAGCGTGCCCAGTGTTGCAGCTACTCTGTATTTTTACAATCCTCAGGAGAAAATATATGCAGTTCAAGACAAAAATGATTCCTTTGGCAGGCGCAGTCGCAGTTGCCTTTGCACTGGCCGGTAATGCCTACGCCCAAGAACAAGTGGTGAAAATCGGCCACGTCGGTCCTGTCACCGGCACCGATGCACATATGGGCAAGGACAATGAAAACGGTGCACGCCTGGCGGTCGAAGAGCTCAATGCCAAGGGTGTCGTCATCAACGGCAAGAAAGTCAAACTGCAATACATGCCGGAAGACGATGCAGCCGATCCCAAACAAGCAACCGCAGCGGCGACCAAACTGGTCGACTCGAATGTCTCCGTCGTCATTGGCCACCTGAACTCGGGTGCAACCATCCCGGCTTCGAGGATCTACGCCAACGCTGGCATCGTACAGATTTCACCCTCCTCCACCAATCCAAAGTACACACAACAAGGCTTTAAAACCGCCTTCCGCGTGGTTGCCAATGATGCGCAACTGGGTCGTGTACTGGGCCAATACGCAGTCAAAACCCTGGCTGCGAAAAATGTCGCCGTGATCGATGACCGTACTGCTTACGGCCAGGGTGTGGCAGAAGAATTTGCCAAAGGCGTCAAGGCAGCTGGTGGCAACGTGGCCGCCAGCCAGTACACGAATAACAAGGCAACCGACTTCAACGCCATCCTGACAGCGATCAAGGCGAAGAAACCGGACGTCATTTTCTTTGGCGGCATGGATGCAGTCGGCGGCCCTATGCTGCAACAAATGAAACAACTGGGCATCAATGCCAAATTCATGGGTGGTGACGGTATCTGTACCGGCTCCCTGCCTGGTCTGGCGGGCGCTGGCCTCGGTGAAAACCAGGTCTACTGTGCGGAAGCTGGCGGCGTGGAAGATGCACGTAAAGCGGGCCTGGATAAATTCCGTGCAGCCTACAAAAAACGCTTTGGCATCGACGTCGTCTACACTGCAGCGTATGCCTACGATGCAACCTATGCCGTAGTCGATGCAATGCAAAAAGCCAAGTCCTCGGAGCCAGCCAAGTACCTGCCTGAACTGGCGAAAATCAGTTATCCAGGTGTGACCGGCACCATCGCTTTCGATGCCAAAGGCGATATCAAGGACGGTACCCTGACGCTGTACACCTACCGTGGCGGCAAACGTACCGAGCTGGCAGTCGTGAAGTAAGCATTTGCTCAGACAATAAAAAAGCGCCGATCAGGCGCTTTTTTATTTCCGTCAGGCTAATTGCAATGCACTAAAAAGTGGCAGGCGAATTCACCCACAACACCTTGGCCACGGTCTTGCCAATATTGCTGTAACCGTGCGGGACATTGCTGGCAAAGGTAAACACATCACCCGTCGTAATCTGATAACGGTCGTCACCCAGACGCAACTCCAGCGTGCCTTCCAATACGTAGCCGACTTCCTCGCCCACATGCTCAATCTGGCCATCGCTCTCGGCACCCGGCTCGACGATATGTATATTCGCCTGCAACAAGCCACCACGGGTAGGCAAGACCAGGCGCTCCAGTGAAATACCACCGGTCTTGATCACCGGCCGCTCACCGACGCGCAGCACAGGACCAACCACCGGCATTTCTTCCGACATCAAGCTAGAAATATTGGTATCCAACGCTACCGCCAGCCGATGCAGCATCACCAGCGAAGGTGTCGCCGAACCGCGTTCTATCTTGGAAATCAGACTCTCCGAACACTCTGCCTTCTTAGCCAGTTGGATCAGGGTCAAACCTGCAACCAGGCGGGTATGACGCAAGCGCACCCCCAGCCCGGTTACCGAAGTCTTTTTATCGACAGCCTCGATGTTTGCAGCAGTGCTGCGTTTGGTCTTCAATTTCTCTATCCGTTAAAAATGGAATGATCGAATACCGCGTTGAACACCATGTGTTCATCCTGCTTACTGGTTGGCCAGCTCCACTACCGTATAAGCCAAGGCCTGTACACCCAGATACAAATCTTCCGGCGCGGTTTCCTCGGCGGCATTGTGACTGATTCCGCCCTTGCTTGGCACAAAAATCATCGCCGTCGGGCAATATTCGGCCAGATACATGGCGTCATGGAAAGCACCGGAAGTCAGGTGTTGCGGCTCACCACGCTTGGCCAGGTTACTGGCCCGCACACACGCCTTTTCAATCAGGCTCAGCATATCTTGCGGGAAAATCGTCGGCGGACGCGAGAAGAAGCATTCAAAACCTATCTTGCCACGCCATTGGTAAGCTGCAATCGTCTGAGTCAGGAACTGCTCAAAACGTTCCAATACGGCTGCATCAACGCAGCGCACGTCTATGGTGAATTCCACATTACCGGGGATCGTGTTGACCGAGTTTGGTCCCACCTGCCAGCGCCCCAATGTCAGGCGCAAATTATGCGCGGCCTGTTCCGCTGCATAGGTGTACAACTGTTGTGCCACGGCGACCGCGGCTTTCATTGCATCACTGCGCTCATCCATAGGCGTGGTACCGGCGTGCGCTGCCATGCCGACGCATTCGACGCGATACCAGCGCACACTCTGGATCCCGGTCACAACACCCAGCGCTGCATTTGCACGCTCCAGGACCGGGCCTTGCTCGATATGCAGCTCGACGCAGGAAGCCACCGGCTGACGCAGACCACGATGTTTGACGTCGGCTGCAGCCTGCAATGCCGTATCGACCGCAGCACCGAAAGTAATATTGTCACCATCCTTGACTTCGCGATAAGCCGCCAGGCGCGACGGATCAACGAAAGCGCTGGAACCCATTGCACCGGGACCGAAACGGCTGCCCTCTTCATTGGTCCAGGCCACCACTTCGATCGCACGCTGGGTCTGAATACCGGCATCGTTCAAAGCAGCGATTACTTCAAGTCCGGCCAGTACGCCATATGCACCATCGAGCTTGCCGCCTACCGGTTGTGTATCCGCATGGCTACCGGTCAAGACCGGAGGCAAATCAGTTGTGCCGGGGCGACGGAAAAACAGATTCGCACAATCATCGATCTCCACCTCACAACCCAGTGCACGCGCGGATGTAATCAGATGTCGACGCGCTTCCAGGTCGATCGCCGTCAGTGTTTCACGCGCTACGCCGCCATCATCACGTCCACCAAAGGCAGCGAGCGCAGCGATTGCATCCTGCAGACGATTGCTGTTGACGTGATCCTGTGCATTTTCTGCGGCGCTGGTCGCCGTCTGTACTTGCTT
>JBEBUE010000026.1:0-14006 GCA_040393485.1 Herminiimonas sp. | reverse complement strand
CACCTCGGCTGATTTGGTGCCGATCTTGTTCTCTGTCGTTTTGAACCAGATGCGGCGTTTGGCTGCGGGTGTCCACCATGCAATGATGTCCGGCGCGGTGTATAGCAGGCTGGCCGGTACCATGCCGCGATAAGCGGTGGCATCGGCAACGCTTTCGGCAAATTGCGCCAGCGCTTCCTTGCGCAGCGGTTTGCCGGGGCCGAGAACGGGGCGGCCGTTGGCGTTTTCAATCAGGTCGTGCGATGTCGCAAAAACTTGATTCTGACCTGATCGATACAGCAGCAGCGCCGCGTATAAATTCAAGTTAGTGTCGTTCGGATCGATAACTTTGACTTTGTTCGGACTCATTAATCTGCTCCGGTTGCCGGTTCGCTTATCAAAAGCAGCAGGCGTTCTACTGCGAGAGCCATCTGCAGCATCTGTTCGATGTCGGTCAGGTATTTTTTCAGTGCTGCAGGTGTTGGTGCGACTTGAGAGGTGACGATCGCGTCAATGCTTTCGCCTTGCATCATGTCGTTGACAGCGTCATCGAGTACCTGGCCGCATGCATCGTCTTCGGACCATCTAAGAAATAGGCTAGCCAGCACACAATCCAGCTGCGACGAATGTGTTCCCACGTCGTATGGGTTGAGGTGAAATTCTTTTGATGTCACCAGCGAGTGGATCGCGTCGCATGCCGCTATTACGTTTTTTCCTAGTGGGCTGCTTGCAGCCCGCTCTAGTTTTGATCTGCTGCAGGTGCGCTCAGCGTTCACCATCCATTCAGGTGCATGCCTAAAAAAATCTGCTCGACTGAAGGGTTCGCCGCATGCCTCAATGAATTCTTCACGCGTAGCGAAGTCGCCGTAAGTGCCTATGTGTTCAGCGATATAGTCTTCTTCGTTGTTGCATCCGCCCCAGTAATACATCTGTGCGAGGTCGAATACGCGTGAGGGAATCCAGGCTTCAGGCAAATATCTGAAGGCGTCGTTAAGTACAGCCAATGCCGTCTGCCCGAATCCAGCGCATTCCCGTTCGAGTTCCTCGATGGGCCGCGCCAGCGTGCGTTGGGGTACAAGACTTTTTGCCACGGAAATAACAAACCAAGGTTTATCGCTATCGGATTGCCAAGCCTCCAAATTCTGGATGTGCAAATCCCAGTGAAATATTTTCAGGTCTTTGTTTTTGCGTTGCCACCAGCTGGTGAGTGTTCTTTCGACCAGTTCCTTTTCATCCGGCTCACGGAATAGCTCCATCAGCGTGCTATCCTTCGGCTGAAAATCGTGGTCGGTGATCATGCCGTACTCGATCAGCGCCATCGCAAAAGGCGCGGCGATGTGCTGCTTGCCCGGAATCACGTACTGCAGCGGGATGCGCGGAGAAAGCTCGGGTAATGCCAGGCATGAACGAAAATTCATGGCAGCGGGTGCAGGGCATTGGACGGTGGCATCCATGCTATCTCCTTGCTGTGAGAATTTTGGGCTGCAATGAGCTGCGATGCTGCCACGGCCGGTGGTGTATTGACTGCCTTGGTTTTGATTGAATGACGGCCGGATGACGCGCTACGAAGCGTCCCCTTGGCCCTCAGTGTGGCGAGTGCGTCGGACGCTTTCATTGTGTGGCGCCCTTGCTGCAGTGGGCTTTATGAAGGGTACCAAGCCGCATGTGCTCTGCTTTGGAAAGCTGAGCTGCTTTTGCGCGACCGCGTATTTCCAGCATCTTAATAAAGTCTGCGTCCCCGTCATCGAGCCAGCCGATTTGAACAAGCGCCAACAAATCTGAAACCTGCTTTGATGGGACGAATGGAGCAGACTTTGTAAAGATTCTTTTACCGGTACGGATAACGGCGTTGCCTTTGGTGCCAACTGCGCGGCGGAACGTGTAGGTGTGCACGTTTGCTTCAACGGTTGGGCCTTCAATTTCTGCGTTCAGGATGTCGGGCCGTGAGCTGGCAAAGAAATCACGCACCTGGGCAATGGTGAAGCCAGGGTTAGGATCTGGCAGCATGACTGAGTCATATTTGAATTTACGTTCAACTAATGTGATTTCGATAGCCATGTCGATTCCTTAAAAAAGTTCAACTTCAAAAACAGGGTTGCTGGTAGGTGCGGCAGTAGGTGCTGCTGATTCTGTCGGTGTTGCATCGGTAGGAAGCGCGGTGGTGGGCGATTCGGATGTGGTGCCACCGGCAGCGTCAGATACGGGCGGATCGATCAGCGATGTTTGGCGTGGATCGACCACAGGTGGCTCTCCCTCATTTCCGGCACCGGCTGATTTTTTCTCTGCGTCATTGGCTTCTTTTGTGCCTGGGAACGGCCATTGCGCCGCTGGATTCAATGTCGTTTTGGCCCCGATTGGTTTCTTGCCTGCAGCTTTTCTTCCCGACTTTTCTTTCGGCGTTGGGGGGGCTTTCTCGCTTTTCTTTGTTGATGTGCTGGTGGCCTGTTTAGCCGCTGGCTTTTCATCTTCTTCATCGTTAGCCTTGGCTTCGGCAACCTGGTCCAGTAACGATTTGCGTGGTGCTTGCCATGCTGCAATCGCATTACCAAAATCGGTATCCAGTTCTTCGGGAGTGGCAACAAGCGATAGCGGCTTCAAGGCAGCATTCTTTTTGCCGTCGTTTGACGTCGGCGTGATGGTGACGCGCAGTAGTTCGTCTTCAGCACTGGCCGTGATCATCAACGTGGCTGTCTGTGCGAGTGCGTGTAAATGCTTGAACATGGCTGTACCTCGGGTGAGTAAATTATTGTTGGTCAAGGAGGTCGTTGAAACGATGCATCTCATCGATCTCGTCGTCCGTCATTGGGTCGATATCGTCAAAGGTTCTGTCGAACATTTCACGGTGGCAGCGAGCGCAAAAATAAAGAACATTGCAACGGAATGTTGGTGATAGATAAAGATGTCCCCTTGCGCTGCACCGTGCGCGTGCAAGGTGATATTTTTTAATCGCACGGACCTTCATTGCGTTGCCCGATATTGGTATGCGCCTGCGCGTCCTTTGCGCTCAAGCTGTTCATCGGCAATCAGACGTGTGAGGATGGGCGATATCGTTTGATCGCCTTTGCCGACACTGCGACGAATCTGTGCTGAAGATGCCCATCCATCCATGCAGGCAGCGATGATGCGGCTAGTGACGGTTCCTTCATCGTTCGCTTTAACAAATCCCATCACTTGTCGTGGCGAGCGTATGCCGTACTTGTGGCGGCGTTCCGCGCTTTGGCAGTCTGTTGCGTCCGGTTTGCTGATCTGCGCGTCCAAGACAATGCCGTTTTTCATGATCAGGTAACGGATGTATGGGCATCGGTACATGCGTTGACGCACGATGTTGTATTCGCCGATGGTGTAGGGCGAGAGATCAACCGGGTCCATAGGGTTATAAGCTGGTTGCCTGCTCGGGATACTTGGGCTTGGTGCGCCATTGATAAAAGCTGCCATGTGCTGGTTCTCGGTTTGGTTAATCAAAAAGGTCATGCGCCTGGGCGCGTTTGCGGTCGATGCTTTGCTGCTCGATCATTTGCTCGGTACGGCGTTTGTTCGCCTCAGCCAGCCGCGTGATTGCGATGGCCATGGGCTTGATTTGCATTGCTTTTTCATAGGGGCAATTGACTAGGCCACATTCACGCCATGCCCGGCGCAAATCTGCCTCGGAAATGATGGTGTGAGTGGCCATGGCGGTCTCACATGGAATTGCAGACGCGGCTGCGGGCAAGGGAGGCACCATCTACGTCCGGCCAGTCCTTGCTGCAGAGTGAGTCGATCTGCAGCACCAGGTTTTCTTTTGATTCAACGCCCACGCGCACGCCGGTGTTGTAAGCCTCTGCTATTTCCTGATCGCGGCGATCAAGCGTCCCGGCAAGTCCGAAGGCGCAGATGATGAAGGCCACGCCGATAGATGGGTGGCGGTCGATGAATGCGAGGAGGTGTTTCATGCTGCACCGCCGATCACTGCATCTTGGCGTTCAGCGTCGATAACTGCGCAACCCGTGACAATGCCTGCCAGTCGCATTGCGGCGACAGCATCGGATGCCTTCAGTGTTATAGCGACATCAAGCGCCGGGTCATCGGCGGGTGGGCGGTTGTGTTGCCGAATACGGCAGCGATAGCTTGAAAGGGTTGAATCGGTTGATGTGCTCATCTAGATCTCCATCGGTTTAGTAAAACGACGAATGGAGATTAGCAAACACTAAACTACAAGTAAAGTAAAAACTAAACTAAATGTGGAAAAAAAACCGCCGAAGCGGTTTTGTTGATTTATTTGTAACTAAAGTTTAGAAGTCAGATCCGGCCCATGCCTTCACAATTCTCCCGAAAACTTCAAAGTCCATTTCAGGGGTAATCACCCAGTCTCGATAGTCCTTATTTTGAGAGATGGCGAGGAGACCTTGTCCCGGGATGCGCTGCAGCCGTTTGATGAATCCTTCATCGCCAATTCGGAAAAAATATATCCCATCGTAATCAACGGTTGTTACGCCGCGATCCATGATCAGCGGGTCTCCCGGGTTGTAAAGAGGGCGCATAGAATCACCAAATCCGGTGACGATGCACAGATTTTGAGCGCCAGTGTGTGACTTCACGTTTTTTGATACCCAGTCAGGCGTTACTTGAAAAGCGTGTATTTCACCAGGTTGATCGCGCAGCATTACGCCAGTTCCCATTGCGCCGCCATGATCCTTGTATTGCGGAATGACCATGTCGCTGGACTTGGGTAAATACTCGGCTTGATTTTCGCGCACATTTAATTGTTTTTCTTCGTCGGTATCAAGATACCCATCGCCCATTTTGTAGTCTCGTTCTAGGCGGCGCGCAGATCTTTCCCCGAAGGATGCTCCGCTCATAAGCTGCGAAAAATAGCTTTTCTCTGCCTGGGGGACGCTATGCGTCTTTACCCATTCAGCAAGCTTTTTTCTGCGGATATCCTGAATTTTCATGTTTCTAAGTTTAGTCTTTTCTAAATTAGTATTCACTTTACTTTGAGTTTAGTATAAACTAAACTCGCGGACATGGACCTTAAAACATATCTAGCTGAGGGTGAGCGTGGTCGAGCCACCCGATTAGCCAAAAAACTGGGCTTCTCAACTTCATATCTATCGCAGATGGCGAGTGGTGATTCACCTATATCGCCAAAGCGGTGTGTGCTTATTGAGCAAGAAACTGGTGGTGTCGTTACACGTAAAGACATGCGGCCGCTTGATTGGTGGGAACTGTGGCCAGAGTTGCTTGTGGCTACTGATCAGCCGGTCCTGTCTTCTGGGGTGAGCGCCTAAATGCGCCGGTATCAATCCCTTCCTGCAAATTCTCTCGAACGATCTGCATGAGACGCGCGCGCTCTCCGTCAACGCTTGGGCGGCCGGTTGGGGTTGATACCTCAAGCATCGCTTTGGCGACTGCATTGTGCATCTCTGGATTATTGATGGCGATGGCTTTAATCAATACGGCGATCGCTTCGCCTGTTGCCTCGCGGTGGGTATTCATCAGGCTATTGAGATAGTCCGATTTTTTTAACAGGTCGTTTAGTTGGTCCGCTGGTGAAGACATGGTTTCCCTTTTGTTTTTCGAGTTGTTGGACGCAGTTTAGCGGCAAGCAACATTAATTAAATCATCAGATTTTGAGGTGCGCAGATGGATGTTCAAGACGCTTTTTATCACACGGTGCACGACTACAAGGGCGGCGCGGAGGCATTAGCGCCACGTATGGGGGTGTCACCCGCGATCTTGCGTAACAAGGCTGATCCGCGCAAAGAGCATAACAAGCCGATGCTTGCCGACGCCGATAAGGTCATGGGCTTGACTGGTGACTATCGCATTTTGCATTCGCTGGCCGCTAATCATAACCACGTCTGTATCAAGGTCGATCCGAAGGGTACAGCATCTGATCTGGCGATACTGGAATTAGTCACGCATGTGTGGCAATCGAATGGCGATGTGGGTAGTGCGGTGCATGCTGCATTGGCTGACGGCAGGGTTGAGCGTTGCGAGTTAAAAAAGGTTCGTGCTGCCATTTACAAAACTCAGCAGGCATTGAACGAGATGCTGGTACGTCTTGAAGAGATGGCTGAAAAGTAATGCAGGACTCGCTTTTACTGCCTCGGCAGATTGTGATTACTGCAGATCCAGTCAAACCGATACCGAAAGGAAGTTGTGTCAAGCGAGTCGGTACGGCATCGCTTGAATTTCAATTGGATTGTTTCGCACGGCATATCTGCAGGATTGAGCCAAAAGGCGCAAGGCTAGATTTTTTCGAGCTGGCCGGCAAAAAGAAGACGCCTGAATTTATGGAAGATTTGAAACAGAGGGTGCAAAGGGAATGGATAAAAATGTACGGCGAACCACGCAAAGCAGGGGGCGCTAATGGCGACTCTTGATGACGCAATTGGACAGATGCGGGCAGCGGGGTTACCTGATTTGCCAGATGGTCACCCGATCATGGACGGCAAGATTCATCGATTTGGTAAGCTGAAAAAGTGCTGGTACGTGATGCACGAGTTGGTTCTGAAGTCCGGTAAGCACGCGGTAGCTGGGGCGTTCGGCGCATGGCAAGGTCAGAACAATGGCGCCATCCAGATAGAAACAGACTGGAAGGGCGTCAGTGCCGAAGAGCGTGCTGATATGGAGCGCCGGCAGAAAGAAATGCAGAAGCATGCTGATGAAAAAAAAGCGAATCAGGCAAAGCTCGCAGCAAACCGTGCCACGCTTCAATGGTCAGGTGCATCGAAGGAAGGACATTCACCGTATGCTGAGCGCAAGCAAATAACCACGCCAGGCTTGCGATTCTTGGAGGATGGCACCTTGCTGGTACCGGCCATGGTGATGGTTGACGGTATTGCCACGCTTGTTGGATTGCAGAAGATCGCGCCGGATGGTGAAAAGCGATTCAACACCGGCATGGCGAAGGTAGGCGCATTTATGCCGACGGGTAAAGTCGCTGCTGATGATCGCATCATGTTCCTGGCTGAAGGGTACGCAACCGGACGCACAGTGCGCATGGCAACCGGTGACACGCTGGCTGGTCGTATAAGTTTTGATGCTGGTAATCTCTTGTCTGTGGCGCGCGCAACGCGTGCTGATTATCCTGAAGTTCATATCCTGCTGTGCGCCGATGATGATTTCCAGATAGAGCCTCGCTTGCGGCGCGATCTACGTGAGATGTGTGGCATCGAGCTGGAGTGTGATGTGCCAATCGATGGCAAGGAACATCCTGTCATCGTGAAGGCGGTGGAATACCGCATTACCGCCACCTACAAATTCGATGCTTGCGAACAGAGGTACATCGAAGCGAAAGTGTCGGCGCCAACATGGACTCGCACACTCAAATACGAAAACACTGGCTTGGCTAAAGCTTTTGCCGCAGCTGCTGATATTGGCAATGCGTCAGTTGTCTGGCCGAGATTTGAGAATCGTGGCGAGATTCCATTGACCGACTTTAACGACTTGCATTGTGTTGAGGGTCTGGAGGCGTGTAAGTCTCAATTGTCGGCGGCGATTTTGAATGCGTTGATGCCTGAATCGGTGAAAGAACGTATCGCTGAGCAAGAGCGTGCTGATGCAGAAAAGATTGGCGCATCTAACGTGGTGCCGATTAAAGGTAAAAAGAAAAAAGGCAAAAACACCGCTTCCGGGGCTGCCGCTGCGGGATCGGAAGTTGCGCCTGCAGGGCCGCCTGATAGCGAGCCTGAAAACAGTATTCTGCGGTGGCAGGCGCGTCTTGCTCGTAATGACAATGGCGCGATCATGCCGACGCTGAATAATGTCTATCAAATCCTGATCAATGACGACGCTTGGAAAGATGTGATCGCCTATGAAGAGTTCAGCGGCCATGTGGTCAAGTTGAATGCGCCTCCGTATGAAAACGGCAAGGCTGGCGAGTGGGAGGATATGGACGATTTGCGAACCACATTGTGGATGCAGCAACGATATGGCTTTCACCCACAGAAACTGGTTGTGATGGAAGCGGTCTTGCTGGCAGCAGATCAACGATCCGAGCATGTAGTGCGCACTTATCTGCAGTCAGTCAAGTGGGACGGCATTGAACGTTTGTCGCACTGGCTGATTGACATGCTTGGTGTCGAAGACAAGGATTTCGTGCGTCGCGTAAGCCGTAAGTGGATGATCGGTGCTGTTGCTCGCATCTTCAAGCCGGGCGCCAAGGTCGATAACGTATTGATCCTTGAGGGTGCGCAGGGTAAGGGTAAATCGACCGCACTAAAGGTGTTGGGTGGTGAGTGGTTCACCGATGCACCGTTACGCTTTGGCGACAAGGACAGCTACGTGATCATGCGTGGCATGTGGATCATCGAACTGGCCGAGCTTGATTCGTTCAATAAGGCTGAGTCTGAGGCTGCGAAACAGTTCTTTGGTCAGTATCAGGATCGGTACCGTAATTTTTATGGCAAGCGAGCGAGCAATGTGCCGCGACAGCAAGCATTCGGTGGTACGACGAACAAGGGCGTGTACCTGAAGGATGAGACCGGCAATAGGCGTTATTGGCCGGTACTGGTGACCGATATCAACCTGGATGGTTTGCGGTCCATCCGTGACCAGCTGTGGGCTGAGGCTGTCGATGCATACCATTCGGGTGAGCCATGGTGGGAAACACCCGATGATGTTGAATTGTTCAAAGCCGAAGTGGAAGAGCGCTTCGTCAGTGACGCATACACGGACCTGATTGCCGAAGGCCTGATAGGTCGTAACAGTATCAACATTTCTCAGATCATGGGTGACATTCTTAAGCTGGATGTAGCGAAGTGGACGATGCCAGAACAGCAGCGTTGTGGTCGATCTATGACAAAGCTTGGATGGGAGCGCAAGCGAGTATCCAAGACAATCAATCCGGCAAGACCATGGCATTACGTTCGGCCAGGCACGACCGGATCTGATGAAGAAATTAAGCAAGCGAAAGCGAATGATGGCGCTCTTTAATTCGTTTGCTACCTCTGTCTTAGTGTCCCATCTTGATAAATCAATGGGACACGCGCGCATTTCCGCCGAAGGCTTGCATTGGGTTGTGCGCGCATGTCCCATTTATAAAACAAGTGGGACAGTATTGGGACATAGTGCGGATTGCGTGGCAAGTCCCACTTGTCCCAGTGATTCGATTTACTTGCGTTCCTCTGTCAATTCTAATCTCTGTCCTATGTGTCCCAGTTCCTTACGTGCGCGTGTGCGCGTGTGTGCGTATGTGCGCACACGTATGCAGGCACATGCGCGCGCGCACGTGCGCACGCACCGCTCATCCTTTCTTCTTAGGACTAATGGGACAGTAGGAAAGAAAGGAAAAATCACCAATGATTGAATTTGATGATTCTCGTCTTGATGTTGCTGATGTTGAGTTTGAGAAGCGATTAGACAATTGGCGGCGCACAGTGTTGTACCTCGGGCATGGAACTGGTACTGCTTGCCCGAGTTGGGCCGCAATGTACATCAAGACGCGTGATGCATTGGATGCTACGGCACGGCCTGCATCGATGCGCAATCTGATATCAGTGCAGGAATTGGATGGATGGGTAATTGAGGCGGCGTGGAGCGCATTGACCAATGAGGATGATAAGACTGTGTTGAAGCTTTGGTATGTTCGACGTGCCACACCAGAAACGATTAGATGCTCGATGAGGTTGCGCAGAGTGCCGGTAAATAAGGTACTTGAGCGAGCAAAAAATAATTTGCAAAAAGAGCTTGCGAAATTGAAATAGATCATTAGAATCCGAATCTACAATTTACGTGCCGCCGATAGCGTGCCCCTTGCGATGATGCCTTTTGGCTGTCGTCGCACGGGCAAACAAAAAGCCTCATTCCTTATGGAGTGGGGCTTTTTGCATTGGCGGCGCGAATAATTGAGTGTTAATTGACTGGGGAATATCGTGATTATCTCGACGCAGTAAGCGATGCAATGCGAAGGCCGTGCGCAACGTATTCACGGCCACCAATTTAATTACTCTCGGTGTCCTTCCCTTCGCCTGAGAGTTGTTGCCATCGCATCGAAAGGTGCGGTGTTTTTTATTGAGCGCCTATGATCATCACGCTTGATATAGATGCCAGCCGCTTGGTCGGTGCCTTTAAGGAATTAGAGACAGGGCAGGCTCGTTATGCTGTAGCAAGAACGTTGACGGCAACAGTGCAAGATGCGCAGAAGGCGGAGAACCTTGAGATTAAAGACTCTCTGGATAGCCCGACGCCGCTAACGCTCAATAGTACATACATCAAGTCTGCAACAAAGGATCGGCTACAGGCAGAGGTCGGCATCAAGAACTTTGCTGGCAAAGGAACACCAGCGGCAAAGTATCTTGAAGCACAGATCCAAGGCGGCAAGCGACAAACCAAACGATTCGAACGAGCGTTGCAGGCCGCAGGTGTGATGCCGCAAGGCTATCGTGCTGTGCCAGGTGAAGCTGCTCAGTTGGATCAATACGGGAACATGAGCGCATCGTTCATCGTGCAACTACTTGCTTACTTCAAGGCTTTCCCTGAGATGGGATACAAAGCCAATATGACTGACAAGCGTAAGGCTGCTCTGGCTAAGGGGAACAAGAAAGGGAAGGTAGGCGTGGCTTACTTCTCTGCTCGCGATGGTTGGTTGCATCCAGGTATATGGGCGCGATATTCATTGGGTCATGGTAGTGCGATCAAGCCGGTGATCATGTTCGTTAAAGATGCTGACTATGAAGTTCGGTTTGACTTCTTTTATACCGCTGAGAATGCAATCAAGCGCACCTTCGATGGACATCTAAAACGTTATTGGGATGAGGCATGGTCTACAGCAGTTCGCAAGTCACGGTGACCGTCACGGTTGCCAGCCGAAAGGCGCTCACCACGATGGTCGATTGGTCGCGGCGAAAACTTCACGGGTCCTCCCTGGCACTTCCCCACTGAGGGTAATTCGATCCTCGATGTTTGCGTTGTTGGGAAGTTTTGAAAAGGGTAGTCAGCTAGGTAGTCAGTAGGTATTCAAACGTTAGGTAGTCACTATGGAGATGGGACACCGGGAGTACTCTCGGCATCGGAATGTTTCACTGGGCGCAGTGCAAAAGGCAATAAGGTCTGGTCGCATAACGCTGAACGCAAACGGAAAAATTGACTCCGATCAGGCCGATATAGATTGGCGCGACAACACCGATGCTTCTCGCGTAGCTGTGAATGCGCTGGAGCCGGTGCCGTCAACAGTTGTGCCTGTGCCGTCGCATGGTACGTCAGGCCAGTTGCCTTTGGGTGATGTGCCGCAAAAAGACGGGAACGAAGACGATGGATTAACAGGAACGGATCGCTCTGCTTCTGATTATCGCGAGCATCGTGCCACGCGCGAACGATACAACGCACTGAAGCAGCAGCTTGAGTATGAGCAGCTGATCGGACAAAAGATCGACGTAGCTGAGGCTGGCCGGATTGTATTCACGTCGTTTCGTGCGCTGCGCGATGCACTCATCCATGTGGCGCCACGTATCAAGGATGCGCTTGCTGCTGAAATGGATCCTTTGCGTTGTGAGCATATTGTTGAAAATGAGATTTTGGCCGTATTGAGTGGTATCGATATCGAGAAACTACTCAAGGATCAATCCGACATAGAGGAATAGATGGGCGCAAGAGACGATTTTATTCGGTCGATCATGGAAGCGATCCGGCCGGATGAGCGCATCTCGATCGCCGATTGGGCTGAAAAGTACCGCATCTTACCTCCCGATAGTCCAGAGCCAGGCAAGTGGCGCAACAGTCGTACGCCTTATTTGGTCGGCATCATGGATGCCTTGTCGCCGGACAGCGGCTTTTCGGAAGTGTATTTAAAGAAGGGCGTCCAGCTCGGCGGTTCGGCTCTTGGTGAAAACTTCATTGGACATAGTGTTACCTGCGCAGCGGGCAATATCCTCGGAGTATTCGCGACTCTTGATGATGCCAAAAAGTGGGAGTTATCCCGCTTTGAGCCGATGCGGGAATCGACTGCAGAATTAAGCCGGCGCATACCAGACAGCAACATCAAGGGCGCGGACAACACCAAAGGCCGGAAGAAATTTCCCGGTGGCTTCATGCAGCTGGTCGGCGCAAATCGTCCAGGTGGTTTGAAGTCAACCACGATGCGCTATGTGTTGTTGGAGGAGATGGATGAATACCAAAGCGATATTGGTAATCAAGGTAGCCCAGGCGAACTAGCGAGAAACCGTACAAGCAACTTCGGCCGTAAGGCGCGGATATACGGCAACAGCACGCCAACGATTGAGGGCATCTCGCCGATTGATCGTGAGTTCAAGCGCGGCAATCAGTGTCATTACATTGTCCATTGCCCTGATTGTGGTGAGGGGCAGTACTTCAAGTGGCCGCAGATGAAATGGCCGAAGGATCAGCCGGAAAAGACCGCTTATGCATGTGAGCATTGCGGTGCTTTGAACGTAGAGGCTGTCTGGAAGACGAAGGGGTATATCGGCGCTGACTGGGAGCCATCCGCTTTAGGTGAGGCTGGAGTAGCCAGTTTTCATTTGCCGAGCATGTATGCACCGTTGGGCTGGCGACCATGGGTTGATATGGCAGCTGATTTTATCGCTGCGCAACCAGACCCCGTTGCGCTCAAGGCATTTGTCAACAACCAGTTGGCGGAATGCTGGGAGGATCTTACTGGCCAGATCAATAGCAATGAAATCGCAAAGCGGCGAGAAACATATTTGCTGCGCACGATACCGAAAGGTTGTCTCGCACTGACTATGTCGGTGGACGTGCAGGGTAACCGTTTGGAGTTCCAGATTCTTGGTTGGGGGCGCAAAAAATCTCACTGGGTTATTGACTATGGTGTGATCGACGGCGACCCCGCCAAAGATGATGTGTGGACGCGATTGACGGCATTG
This sequence comes from Herminiimonas sp., assembly GCA_040393485.1. Lineage (GTDB taxonomy): Bacteria > Pseudomonadota > Gammaproteobacteria > Burkholderiales > Burkholderiaceae_D > Oxalicibacterium. The sequence goes on along the minus strand of JBEBUE010000026.1, from coordinate 1,209 downwards.
CGTGAGCGTGCGTTGGTAAATAGTTTTGGTATTCCAATGCGTGTGCAGACCTGTGCAATTGATTCTGGCGGACATCACACGCATGAGGTTTACCAGTATGCAAGGCTTTATCGTCACGCTGGCGTATTCGCACTGAAAGGATCGTCTGTTAGTGGTAAGCCGGTCATAGGCCGTCCAACGACTCAAGACGTGAACCATCGTGGTCGAACGATAAAAGGCGGGGTGCAACTGTGGATAGTCGGCGGTGACAGTGGTAAGTCGATGTTGTTCAATTACCTGTCTTCCGATGAAGAGGCTGTACCGAGTGATCGCCTGATTCATTTTCCAGCCGATCTGCCGGATGAGTATTTTGAACAGTTGACTGCTGAAGTTTACGATGCCACGAAAAAGACCTGGCGCAAATTGCCAGGGCGTCGAAATGAAGTGATCGACTTGTTTGTGTACGGCTTCGCTGCTGGCTTTCATCCGTTGCTGCGTATGGACACCATGCGAGAAGCAGATTGGGCTTTGCTGGAATCAGCAATTGAGCCGTTGAACGCAGACCTATTTAATAGTGGGGTGCCAACGGAATCAAATGCTATTCCGGTAGAGAGGCCAATTGTTGATGTGAAAGAGTCATCGCAGCCGCGAAAATCCAGATCAGATGATGGAGGCTGGTTGAGCGGCTTTGATGTAAAACTTTAAGGATAAACAAATGGCATTCACATCTTCGGATTTAGACGCTCTTGACAATGCAATCAAGAATTCGCGTCGCAAGGTCAAGTATGCCGATAAAGAAGTTGAGTATCGGACCATGGCCGAGATGATGGAGGCACGGACCTTCATTGTTAGTGAGTTGGAAAGAACGGGCCAGATCAGGATTACACGGCCGAACACCAGTTACGCATCATTCAGCCGAGATTGACGCCATGAACCCAATTGATGAAATCGTCGCGTACTTTGCGCCGAATGCCGGGGTGCGGCGTGCGCAGGCAAGGCTTGCTTTAACCCATGTACGCGCATACGACGCCGGTAATGTTGGGCGCCGTACGGCCGGCTGGAAAGCGGGATCTACCTCGGCGAATGTGGAAGTTACCCAGGCGCTGGAGCGTGTTCGCAACCGATCCCGAGACATGGTACGGAATAATGAGTATGCAGCTCGTGCAATCGATACCTTAACGGCGAATACAGTAGGAACGGGTATTACAGTCAAAGTCGGATCCATGCAAA
>JBEBUE010000025.1:0-14085 GCA_040393485.1 Herminiimonas sp. | reverse complement strand
CTTCTGCAACACAAATAAAAAAGGGAGGGACAGAAATTCTGCCCCTCCCTTTTTGTATTACTGGCTTACGAACGACAGCTTAAAACTCTTCCCAATCGTCGTTATTTCCCTGCACCGATGCTTTGCTCGGCGCTGCTTTTTTTGCGTCAGGAGCTGGCGTGGTCGCAGGTGCACGTGTCACAGCAGCCACAGGTGCCGGAGCACGCACTGCTGTTGACTGGATCGTACGTGGTGCCGCCACATGTCCGGCCGAATAAGCACTGCCGATCTGGAATACGCTGACAGCCTGTGCCAGGTTCCGTGCCTGGTCCTGCAAGGACTCGGCAGCCGCCGCAGCTTCTTCCACCAGCGCTGCATTTTGCTGGGTAACCTGATCCATCTGACCGATAGCCTGGTTCACCTGCTCGATACCATCGCTTTGTTCCTGGCTGGCCGCAGTGATTTCCGCCATGATGTCAGCCACGCGTTTCACGCCGTCGACAATCTCGTCCATGGTCGTACCCGCTTCTGCCACCAGCTTGCTGCCGGCATCGACTTTCTCTACCGAGTCACCGATCAGCGCCTTGATTTCCTTCGCTGCTGCTGCCGAACGTTGCGCCAGGTTGCGCACTTCGGTTGCGACTACCGCAAAACCACGGCCTTGCTCACCGGCACGCGCTGCTTCCACTGCCGCATTCAGCGCCAGGATGTTGGTCTGGAAGGCAATGCCATCGATCACGCCAATGATATCGACGATCTTCTTCGCCGAATCATTGATGGAACCCATGGTATTAACCACTTCCGATACGACCGCACCGCCTTTGACAGCCACTGCAGAAGCAGCGACTGCCAACTGATTCGCCTGACGCGAGTTATCGGCGTTTTGTTTTACGGTCGAGGTCAGCTCTTCCATCGAAGAAGCGGTTTCTTCCAGTGAACTGGCTTGCTCTTCGGTACGCGACGACATGTCCAGGTTGCCGCTGGCGATCTCGCTGGAAGCGGTTGCGATGGTATCGGTACCCATACGGATTTGCGTCACGGTTTTGGCCAGGCTGTCCTGCATCCGACGCAATGCCTTCAGCAAGAGACCGGCTTCATCATCGCCGACGGCCATGGTGCTGCGTGCAGTCAGGTCACCTTCTGCCACCGACTCAGCCATGGACAGCGCTTCCTGCAGCGGACGGGAAATACCAACCGTCAGGCGCCACGCGATCAAGGCACCAAGTATCAATGCAATCACGGCACCGATGATCAGCGTCATACGACCTGAAGCGTAATCGGCAGTGATCGATTGATCGGCCAGTTTCACTTCATTCTGGTAATGCGCAAGGACGGCACGCACGCTGTCCACATAAGCATCCAGCGCCGGGATCATTTTGCTATCGATCAGTTGCTTGGCTTCCGCTTCGTTACCCTTCTCCTTTACCGCAAAGATTGCTTTACGCAGATCGACATACACTGCGCGCTTCTTGCCTACTTCGGCGAAGAGCTGCTTTTCTTCAGGGGTAACCAGTGAAGCTTCGACACCGTTCTGCAACTCGGTGATTTGCTTGCTCTGTGCAGTAATTGCCTTTTGGAAGAATTGCTGGCTTTCAGGATCAGAACTCTTGACCAGGGCAAGGGTACGGACGCCGTTGACACTGGTTGCCAGCAACCAGTCTTCCGCAGCCTTTTGTTTTTGTAATGAATGATCAACCAGATTGCGACTGGCATCATTGATATTTTCCAGTCGCATGATGCCAGTTGCGCCCATGGCAGCCACCAGCAACAAAATCAGACCAAACCCCAGGCCCAGCCGTACACCTATTTTCATATTCGCGAAACGCATCGTATCTCCTTCAATATTTTATTTTTTTGTGTGGCAAAAACATTGTGTCTATTTCGTCCTCCAGACTAAAAATCGATGCACGCTATTACATCTACAAACCCACCTCAGGCCTACTACCCACGTAGTCATTTTGCAATGACAGCAAGCTGACTACATGGTCGTAGGTGTGATACCGACAACATAACATTCTGAAAATAAGTATGAAAGTGAAGAAAAATCTCATGCCTTACGTAAGTCATTAACGGCAGGAGATAAGCAAAATTGATGGTCAGGCACAAAAATAGTGCGTGATCCTTCTCATAGGTATAAATCTACAAAAAACTTTTGCATCTGGTGGGAGCAACAGAAGATCAGGGTGGAATGCTGGCATGCAGCAAGTCTGAGCACATCTCACAGACAAAGTGGATAGGCTTCAAAACCGCTCATAGCCTTTCAGGTAGCGCCATTGCCCGACTGGCAAGGCTGCCATCGGCATGCGCCCCATGCGTATGCGCTTGAGCCCCTGCAGGGTCAGGCCGACCTGCTCGCACATATGGGCGATCTGGCCACGCTGTATGCCCTTGCCGGCGAAACGCAGCCGTGTTTCGTTTTGCCAGCTCACCTTGACCGGCGCCAATGGTTTGCGGTTCATGCTCAGGCCATGATTAAGTAAAACCAGCCCACCGACCACCAGCTCACCACTTACTTCCGCGATGTACTCCTGCTCGATGCTGGCGGCATCATCAACCAGCTTGCGTGTGATGTGCCAGTCCTGCGTTAACACCAGCAAACCACTGGCCATGCTTTCCAGTTTGTCAGTAGCCTGCAGATTGACTGTGTGTTTTTTCAGGAAACGTATGCCGGAACGATCTTCTGCATACAGGTTTTCCGGCGTGATGCATTGCAGTGCAGCATCGGCATCCATGCCAGCCGGTTTGTGTAGCAGGATGGTGACCGGCTCAACGGCAAGCAGGGTCGCATCTGGCGATAGCACTACCGACTGCTGCGGATCGACCCGATGGCCTGCTTCTTCGATCACCTTGCCGTCCACGCTAATCCAGCCGCCTTCGATATATTGCTCGGCTACGCTCCGCGAACAGGCGAGCACTTCGGCAACGCGTTTGGAAAGGCGGATAGAGTCAACCATGATCAAGCAATCTGAAAAAAGATGTGTATTGTCAGCTCACCGCATAGTGGCTGCAAGCCTTTTAGTGCGCAATGCTACCAATAGGAGGCGCATACAAAAAGAAACGGCTCCGTGACGGAGCCGTTTCCGGGTAACTCAGCCCGAGCTTGGTCAGGCTGCTTGCACCTGCGGACTGTCGGACTTGGCAGCAATGTCGATGGTCTCTGGAATACCATCGCTTTGCCAGCGATCAAATTCAGCCATGATCGCCTTGTGCGTTTTCTGGCTGATTTCCGGCAAGGCACCGCCCAGCATTTCAGTCGCTTCCTTGAAGCCCTTTTCGACTGCAGCGCGTACCGCGTCGAGTTTGGACGGGTCATCACCAATCACGCTCTTGGCGAAATTAAGGATACGTTCCGCTACCGCCTTGATGCCAAACTCGCCGTCATCTGCAATCGCAGCTTGCGCTTCCTCTATGGTCGCCGCATCCGTCGTCAGCTTTTGTTCACCGCTTACGACTTTTGCCAGATTCAGGCCTTGCTGCTCGACCAGGGGCAGGATCAGATTAATGATTTCCTTCACCTTGCGGTTCGACTCTTCCAGCATGGCAGCGACATCCGCCGGACGGCTGGCGGCATTACGCAGATCGCCGTAAGTACTGTCTTCCGTCGGCTGCTTGCCCAATGTCACTTTATCGCTGCCGGGCGCCTCGTTTTTTTCGGCCGGACGCTGGACTGCATCGCGTGCTGTGGCAGCAGGGGCAGGCGTCGGTCTTTGCGTACTATTTAAAATACTAATGCTCATGTGAACTCCTTCATTCATCAGTTCATTCGTAAAAAAATGATCGCATTGACAACACCGTACTGAAATTCGCCGCAATCGTATAAGGATTAACGGCCGAAAACAGGAAAAGCTGAGTCGCATGGAAACCGGCCGCATGCTTTATTGCCTCAAAAGCAACGTCTGACAAAAATATCCATGTAAATCAAGGTGCTACCCTCCCTTAAGCCTCGTCGCCAAGCGGCAAAGCTGTCATACTGTCGCCTTCCTCGCCTGTCGTGAAATGGCGTTTGTCCGGCTGCCTGGTTTAATCATCAGCCAGCCCGCTGTTTCCACCTTTGCATCTCATGAGCGCACAGCCAAAAAACCTGTTTTCCTATACCAACCAGCGCCGCCGCGACCTCAAGCCCGCGCCCTTCCTGCCCATGTCACGCGCAGAAATGGACAAACTCGGTTGGGATAGCTGCGATGTAATCCTGGTGACAGGCGATGCCTATATAGATCACCCCAGCTTCGGCATGGCGCTAGTCGGCCGTTTACTGGAGTCGCAAGGTTTCCGCGTCGGCATCATCAGCCAACCGGACTGGCTGTCAGCCGAGCCGTTCCGCGCGCTGGGCAAACCTAATCTGTACTTCGGCATCACTGCCGGCAATATGGATTCGATGGTGAATCGCTACACATCGGATCGCAAGATACGCTCGGACGATGCCTACACGCCGCACGGTGAACCGAACAAACGCCCGGATCGCGCTGTGACGGTTTATGCGCAACGTGCACGCGAAGCCTATCCCGGCATCAATATCGTGATCGGCAGTATCGAAGCCAGTTTGCGCCGTATCGCCCACTATGATTACTGGTCCGACAAAGTGCGCCGCTCGGTGCTGCCTGACTCCAAGGCCGACATCCTTATCTTTGGTAATGCAGAACGTGCGCTGGTCGACCTCACGCATCGCGTCGCTGCAGGTGAACCAATTTCGTCGATACGCGATTTGCGCGGTACCGCATTCATGGTGCCGCCTGGCTGGAAGCCGACACCGGAATGGGTTGAAGCAAACTCGACCCGCGTCGATACACCGGGCAAGGTCGAACCGCATCCTGATCCGTATGAAATGAAAATGAAGGATCCGGAAGGCTGCAAAACCGATAATGCTGCGCCGCCTGAACCTGCCGTCAAAGTCATCAAAATCATGAGCCGCGAAGAGCGCCGTGAAGCTGAACGTGAAGTACGCAATAAAACCGTCGTGCGCCTGCCCGCCTATGAAGTGGTCAAGGATGACCCGGTCCTGTATGCGCATGCATCACGTGTATTCCATCTCGAATCGAATCCGGGTAATGCCCGCGCCATGGTGCAGGCACACGGTGAACGCGATGTCTGGCTGAATCCTCCGCCATTGCCGCTGGCGATGGATGAGATGGATGGCGTGTATGACATGAACTATGCACGCGCACCGCACCCGAGCTACGGCAAGGCACGTATACCTGCATGGGAAATGATCCGCTTCTCGGTCAATATCATGCGCGGCTGCTTCGGCGGCTGCACCTTCTGCTCGATCACCGAGCACGAAGGTCGTATTATCCAGAGCCGCTCCGAACCGTCCATCCTGCGCGAAATCGAATTAATCCGCGACAAGGTCAAAGGCTTTACCGGCACCATCTCCGACCTGGGTGGGCCGACCGCGAATATGTATCGCCTCGCCTGCAAGGACAAACGCATTGAAGAATCCTGCCGCCGCCTGTCCTGCGTCTATCCGAGCATCTGTTCCAACCTCGGTACCGATCACAGCAAGCTGATCCAGCTGTATCGCAAGGCACGCGCGATTCCGGGTATCAAAAAAATCCTGGTTAGCTCCGGCCTGCGCTACGACCTCGCCGTGCGCTCACCCGAATACGTCAAGGAACTGGTGTCGCACCACGTCGGTGGCCTGCTGAAAATCGCGCCCGAGCATTCTGAAGAAGGCCCATTGTCCAAGATGATGAAGCCGGGCATGGGCGCCTACGACAAGTTCAAGGAACTGTTCGAAAAATATTCGAAGGAAGCTGGCAAGGAACAATACCTGATTCCTTACTTCATCGCGGCGCATCCCGGCACCACCGATGAAGACATGCTGAACCTGGCGCTATGGCTGAAGAAAAATAATTTCCGCCTCGACCAGGTGCAAACCTTTATGCCGACACCGATGGCGCTGGCGACCACCATGTACCACACACGCAAGAATCCTTTGCGCAAGGTGACGGAAGAATCGGAAGCGGTAGAAACCGTACGCACCGGCAAAATCCGCAAACTGCACAAAGCCTTCCTGCGTTATCACGATCCGGAAAACTGGGAAATCCTGCGCGAAGGCTTGCAGCGCATGGGACGCAGCGACCTGATAGGCAGTGGTGAACATCATCTGGTGCCGCGCCATGCGGCACCGTCACGCGCCATCATCGCCGCCGAACACCGCCGCGAAACACCCGGCCCTAACCAGCTGGCGAAAAAATTCGGACAAAACAAGCCGCGTCCGGGCGCCGCCGTAGTCCGCACCCCGGTCGCACGCAATGCAGGCAACCGAAGCAGCAACGCGGCCCGACCTGCGCGCAGTGCCACCAACAGCAACCGCGGCGGACGCAAGTAATCAGTAATACATGGATACGGCGGGCGTTAGCGCCCGTCGCTTCCTCGTTTTTGCCTCACGGCGAGCGCAATTAAGCACATTTCTTGCGCTTGCACAAAACTGCACCGTCCTACCTCGTTTCCGATTTTCGGTTATTCTTCCGCCAAAGTTACCGCGCTTGAAATGGCGGAAGTATCGATAGGGGATCACCAATTGAGCAATTTATTCACGCGCCGACTCGCGCTACTGGCAGGCGACGCGCATCGTGGCCTGCTAAACCAGGGACGCCGCGGCATAGAGCGGGAAACGCTACGCGTTGATACACAAGGCCAGCTCGCGCTGGGGCCGCATCCACGTGCGCTAGGCTCGGCGCTGACCAATCCGCAAATCACGACTGACTATTCGGAATCGCTGCTGGAATTCATTACCCCGGCCGAACACGACGTTGCCACTGCACTGGAAGAACTGGATAGGATTCACCGCTTTGCCAATAGCAAGCTGGATCACGAGCTGCTGTGGAGCCAGTCCATGCCGTGCACGCTGCCAGAGGAAGCCGAGATCCCTATCGCCTGGTACGGCACTTCGCACATCGGCATGATCAAGCATGTGTACCGCCGCGGCCTGGCAGTACGTTATGGCAAAGCCATGCAATGCATCGCCGGTCTGCACTACAACTACTCGCTGTCGGAAGATTTATGGCGCGTCATTAAGAAAAATGAAGCCAGCCAGCTGGACGATAAGTCCTATCAATCCGAAAGCTATATCGCACTGATCCGCAACTTCCAGCGCTATAGCTGGTTGCTGATGTATCTGTTCGGCGCTTCTCCTGCACTGTCCACGCATTTCCTGCGCGGTCGCAAGCATGAACTGGAAACCTTGTCCGACGATACGCTGTACCTGCCATATGCGACCAGCTTGCGCATGAGCGACCTCGGTTACCAGAACAATGCGCAAGCGGGACTGATGCCGCCGTATAACGATCTGGAGAGCTATATGCGCAATCTGTCACGCGCAGTGCGCCAGCCCTACCCTGCGTATGAGGCGATAGGTACACGCCGCGATGGCGAGTGGATACAGCTCAATACCAATCTGCTGCAAATCGAAAACGAGTACTACGCGACCATCCGTCCTAAGCGCGTGATCAACAGCGGTGAACGTCCGGTCGAAGCATTGTGTGCACGCGGCGTGCAGTACATAGAAGTGCGCTGCATGGATATCGATCCCTTTGAACCGCTCGGCATCAGCCTGCCAACCTCGCGCTTCCTCGACGCCTTCCTCTTGTTCTGCGCACTCGATGACAGCCCGTTCACCGACGAAGCCAATAACCGTGAGCGCACCGAAAACTTTTCCCGCACCGTCAAGGAAGGACGCCGTCCTGGCCTCCTGCTACAACGCGATGGCGCAGCGATCAAGCTGCAGGACTGGGGACTGGAATTACTGGAACGCATACAGGCGGCAGCTGACCTGCTGGACGCACAACGCAATGATCAGCAACACGCGCAAGCACTCGCAGCGCAAAAAGAAAAACTGCTGGATACCAGCCTCACGCCATCAGCGCGAGTACTGGCTGAACTGCAAGCGACCGATAAATCATTCGAGCAATTCGGTTTGCGTCAAAGCGTGGCACATGCGGAATACTTCCGTGCGCGCCCTTTGAATGCTGAAGAGAACGCCTACTTCGATACGCTGGCAAAAACTTCGATTGCCGAGCAGGAAGAAATGGAACGTACACAATGCGGTGATTTCGATGCCTTCGTTGCAGCGTACAACCAAAGGACGCCACGCCAATTGTGCGACTGACGCAAGCTGAAAATATATATTGAGCCTGATCCGACAGCCCCTGCATGCACCTTGCAGGGGCTGTTTGCATTCCTGCCGGCAATCTATCGCCTCCATGGGCATGATGCGACATGGCAACAGATGAATACATGCAAGCAATTGTCATTTTGATTCTGTGTGCGCTAACGTACAGACCCTTGCATTGCGGGGCAGTAATCTCTCTCCATCGACGACTACACCGTGTCGAAGCCGATACCAAGCATCCGCTACGGCCATCGGTTCGCTGCTTATAAAATCAACCGGAGAGTAAATTATGATCTTGAATAAATCCAAATCGAAATGGATGACCGCATTGTTTACCGCCGTCATGCTGACCACTGTCGTCGGCTGCGCATCGACTTCAAAAACCGAAGGTACCGGAGAATACTTTGATGACTCGTGGATTACTACCAAAGTAAAAGCTGCGATCGTCGATGAGCCTACGCTGAAAGCGACCGAAATCAATGTTGAAACCTTCAAAGGCACAGTCCAGCTGAGCGGCTTCGTCAAACAGCAACAAGATATCGCCAAGGCTGCTGCAGTGGCTCGTAACGTCAAAGGCGTACAAGCCGTCAGAAACAATCTGATCCTGAAATAAAACAAAGAGGGAGTACGCAAGTACTCCCTCTTTTCCGGATTAACTCCGTCGAACACGACATTCCTGTTCTGGAATAGTTCCCTCTGAATTATCAATCAATGTGTCAACGAAGCGCCATGAAAAAGCGTTAACGGCGCTGTACAGGCATCTCCCGCATCACGGATGCCGCATACAGATACAGCATGCAGAACTGCACTGTCATTTGCCCGAAACTGCATTATGATGAACGTTCGGCGCTGCGACGTGTACCTGCCCAACGAATACTCATTACGCGTTGTTAAACCATATCTTTTATAAGGGAATTCATCATGCGTACATTAATGATCGGCAGCCTTGCCGCAGTATTAGCCCTCTCCGGCTGTGCAAATATGTCTGAAACAGAACGCGGTACCGCACAAGGTGCAGGTATAGGCGCAGGTGTCGGTGCGCTACTCGGCGGTATCACCGGCGGCTCGCGCAACATTGCAGGCGGCGCAGCAATCGGCGGTGTGATTGGTGCCGTCGCAGGTAACGTCTGGTCCAGTCGCATGGAAAATCAAAAGCGTCAGATGGAACAGGCAACCCAGGGCACTGGCGTGCAAGTCAGCCAGACTGCCGACAATCGCCTGAAACTGGAAATCCCTAGCGACATCTCATTTGCTACCGGCCGTTCCGATATCAATCCTAGCCTGCAACCTATCCTCGATCGCTTTGCTTCCGGCCTGGTAGAAAACCCGACGGCTACTGTCACCATCATCGGCCATACCGATAGCACAGGCAGCGATGCCATCAATAACCCATTGTCCTTCGACCGCGCTTCGCGCACCCGCGATTACCTCGCAGGTCGTGGCGTTGCACCACAACGTATCCATGTTGACGGCCGTGGCAGCCGCGAACCTATCGCCAGCAATGGTGATGCAGCAGGTCGTGCACGCAATCGTCGCGTTGAAATTTTCGTCGCCGAACCGCAGGCACAAGCGCAACCACAACATCAGCCGCAGCCTTTGCGATAATCCGCAGAAGTTGATGGTCGTTAAAAAATCCCCGCAGGCGGGGCGTTTTTCATGGCAGACCGGAACCTAGTTCGTCAACAGGCCTTCATATACTTTCTTAATCCCTGCATAGCACTCGCAGATATGTGCTTCCAGGCCCGCACGATCAAGTACGGTGATCTGGCCGCGACTATATTGAATCAAACCCTCGTCCTGCAATTTACGTGCAGCTTCGGTCACGCTCTCACGGCGCACACCCAGCATATTTGCAATCAGGTCCTGCGTCATGCTGATCTGGTTACCTGGCAGTCGATCCAGGCTGAGCACCAACCAGCGACATAGTTGCTGCACGATGGTGTGATGACGGTTGCAAGCAACCGTATGTGCCATTTGTGTAAACAAAGCCTGTGTAAAGCGCAGCAGCAACTGCTGCAATGCTCCGCCGCGCGCAAACTCTTCGTTCAGGATCGAAGCCTTAATACGGAAACCATAACCGGCGCTTTTGACAAAGGCACGATGCAAGGATGCGCCGCCGCCCATGAAGACATCAGCACCGACGATGCCTTCGTAGCCGATGACTGCGGTCTCCGATGAAGCGCCATCAGCTGTTTCGTAAAGCAAGGACACGATGCTGCTGGTCAGAAAATAGACATACTGCATTTGCTCACCGGCTTCGCATATCGTCGTGCCGAAAGGCATATCAACGAATTCAAGATGCGGTGTAAGGCGCGCATAATCTGCTTCCGGCAAAGCAGCCAACAAACCGTTGTGACGCGGATGATGGCCATGCAGGCCAGCCAAAGCACGTGGCGCTACCGGCTTCTGTTTAATGGAACCGTAGGCAGCGCCTTCCTTCATTCTTAACGCGGCAATCGCGTTGGAGTTCACTATCTGATGGCTTGCAATGGTATTTCGTACGTTTGCGATCTGTGCCATGTATTCCTCCCTGGATGGTCAATATTTCCACGGTTACATCATTGCACCTGCAGCGCCACATCAAAATCAGCGCATCTCCCATTCTTGTGTGAGAACACACTGACAAAAAGATAATAAAATCCTGTCTTTAGTTTACAAAAAGAAACTTTAGTTTGCGATTAAAAACATTTTTACCGTAATCGGGCAAAAAAAAGCCCGCGTCCTTGTGGGAGCGGGCTGAATCCAATTCTTGAGGAGTTGGAGGAGACAGTTCAACTATACTGCACCGCAACATATAAGCCAAGGATCAATTAATTATTTGCATAGTTGCAAATTCATATAATGCACTCTTACGCCATGGCAAAATCACCTGCCCGCACAGATGCCCAAAACAGCACTAATTGAATTGCGATAACACCGGGAATGCTGTCATCAGGAAAGCCAGCAGAGGTTTGGCGACAAAGGCCCCGACAATACCCACCACCGAAATCGACAACATGGCGATGGTCAGGCGCAAAGTCAGCCCACGATTATGCGCACGCAATACCAACGGCAAGTTAATCAGGACACTCGCCAGTGAGGCAATCACGGCACCAGTGGAAGCCACATGCTCAGGGATCGAACCACCAGTCACCAGGCTGGCAGCAGCGGCCACCGCACTGGCACTTGATACCACACCACCGATCAGGCTGACTGCATAGAAACCGGCTTCACCGAAACCTTGCTGCGCAATCACACCCGCAATATGCAAGATCAGGAATAGCAAACCGTACTTCAAGGCCGCACTCAAAGAAAACGGCAAAGGCAGCGCAACGGTTTGTGTTTGTGCCTCCGCGGTCTTCTTCACAGTATCCGTATCGATGAAGAACCAGATCGCATTGATAACGAGCATCAGGACGAAAGGAATCGAAGCGGAGAATGCCGCCGCTGGTGCCAGTATGAGTAACAAACCGCCGTTACGGATCAGCATCGCCGCGGTCGCCAGCAAAATACCGCGATAGGCAGCGCTGACGGTTTCACGCTGGTTATCACGCGCACGCGAAGCAAGCTCACTGACAGTGATACTACTGTTGACCAAACCACCGAGGAAGCCCGTCATCACGATGCCGCGTGTACCGTACAACTTCCACAGTACGTAGTTGACGAAGCCGATGCCGGCAATTAGGATCACCGTCACCCATGCCGCGCGCGGTTCTATCAAATTCCACGGGCCGATCGCACCGACCGGCAAAGCCGGATAAATCACAATCGCCAGGATCGCCAGCAACAAGGCCGAGCGCATTTCATTTTCTGTCAGGCCCAGGCTGAAACCGGTCAGGCGATCTTTCCACGCCAGTAAGGCGGTAACGATAACGATGATGGAAGCCGGAGTCGCCGTATGTCCTTTGCCGCACAATATGCCAGCTACACAGGTAATCAGCATCGCGGCAGAAGTCGTCAGCTCGCTGCTGTCATCGGTGCGCAAGCGCTGCACATTCAGGAATACCGTCAGGATGCCAACCAGGAACAGGATCAGATATGCATAGTTATCGCCAAGTGTGCCGCCCATCGCACCCAGCAAAGCTATCAGCGAAAAAGTCCGCAGCCCGGCTTCCTTACCGCGCCGTTCACGTTCCAGCCCGATTAGCAAACCCAGGGCCAACGCCAGGCTCAGGCGTGTAAGGCTGACCAGATAAGGCCACTTAATTTCAGGCAACGACATGCCGACCTGTATCAATGGTTCGACGATGGCGTTGGCGGTTTGTGGATCAGTCATAAACGTAAGCAGAAAAAAACATGTAACAGGCGACTATAAACCACCAGGTGGTAATTGTCCGCTCGAAGTCCGCATATGTATAAGCGCTTACGGCATGCGCACGATTATTTACGCACGATCATTCAACGATATCCGGCTACAGGCTACTAGCAAGGCTTACGCCAGGGCGCTCCCCCATTCAAATTGGGCGCGCCAGCAAATCATCGATCTTCTGTTTGGTATCTTCAATCACCATCGCTTTTGCAGCGTCACTACTATGTGCTTCAAACGGACCGGCAAAGCCCTGTGAAATCTCTTCCCCCTCCGTACCGTGGATTTCTATTTCGCTGGTGGCTGACCACACGCCCTCGCTCACCGGCACAACGATGGTAAAAATTTCATATCCCTTATAAACAGTATCAGGCACTCGACTCATGATTCACTCCTCGGATAAGTGTGCATCATTATTTGCACATACATGGACATCTTGAGAACCGGCAGAACAGGGCTGCCTATATTCAATCAGTATTCGCGTCAGCCTTTACTGTCTGGCGTCAACATGGTCAGCGCAACGCGGTGTGCCTCGGCTTCCGCTTCTTCCTTGGTGGAAAACACCGCATCCAGTGATACGCGCTGATCGGGGAATACATTATTTCTGTGCATAGGATTGCTTGACTGTCCGTAAATCGCGAGATGCGCGACCCAACCTGGTGCACCTGTCAATTCGACGGCCGAGCATTCGACTTCATACCGGCCAATTTTTTCAGATGGCATACCTGTCTCCTTGTCAGACAGACCATCCTAACATGGACCGCATGTATGGATCGGACGCCAAACCCGATGCAGCCTCGTGCACCTGGATATGTGTCGCGCGCCATCGATACAAATAATTTCACGATATCCCATACACATGGGATCGCTATTGCCCACAAGACACCTGATAATCACAACAAATTACAACTCCATTGATGTCTCTTCGGGCCGCCCTGGCAACAAGGCGGCCCATATTTTTTCAGGCTGCTTTTTCATTTAAAACGCGCGCGCATTAAAAATATCTTTGGCTCGCAGCAGACATATCTTGTTCGGTGCATCACGCACTTCCCCACACATGGAGACTTATCCCCGGATTCTGTGGACAGTCCTGTGGATAACCATGTGGCTAGTATCCTAAGCATTTGATCTGAAACAAATTATTAGTCCTGCTCAAAATGGAGATCTCATCAGGCACGTCAGCAAATAACGTGAAAATAAATACAAAAATCCCATGTACATGGGATCGTCAAGCAAAAAAGATTCGGAGATACTCTCCTTGCATCTTTTCCTTCGATACTCTTTGGGGCGACTTCCTTACCGGAGCCGCCCTATTTTTTTATCCGCGTAAAACTTCCCGCACTACCTCGCTGCCTCCCGCTGCACAGCCCGTTTGCTATGCCGTACGTATTTGTACATCTCACGCAACATAAATACGCATACAAATTGACGTCGCATTTACATCTTGCAATAATGAGAATCATTCTCAATGAAGCACAGCCAGCGCTCTCCCGATTGCAAGCCAGCTTAACGATGTCATCCAGACACCGCCCCACTGGAGCAAGCCGTGCACCTCGCAAGTCATTCCGATTCAGTCGCCGATATTTACAGCCACCATCACGGCTGGCTGGTCGGCCTGCTGCGTCGGAAGCTGGGCAATGCAGACAACGCCGACGATCTCGCGCAAGACACATTTACCCGCCTGCTGACTGCACGCAGCGAAGAACTTATA
>JBEBUE010000024.1:0-14400 GCA_040393485.1 Herminiimonas sp. | reverse complement strand
CATGATGATTATCCTCGACTACCGGGAGCGCATCATGAATCGCATCGATCAGGCCATTAGTGATTTGGCGCGCGCTTTTTGCCAGCTTAAACAGCATGACGAAGTGCTTTATACCAAGGCTTTGCAATCTCTCGTCGCCCTGGCACTTTCCGAAGAGAAAATCGAAAGAGTCTCGAGCATAGAACGAGATATGCAATACGTCGGGCAAATCCTTTCCAAAACTCGTCGGGTACGTGCTACAGCTGGTGACGCTGTATTGGATTTTCCATGTCGTAGAAAAGGGGATCGTCGGGTCTCCGCACGCTGACAGTATTGCTGTGCAGCTATACGGCTAGATAATGAGCCGGATTTCCAGCCCTGTGCTTGCAAGAGCAGAGGGCTTTTTTGCGTCCCGGATTTCGGCCTTTGCTAGTGCCGACGTGCACGCTTATCCCAATTAGTTTTCGCATGCTGACAGAGCGTATGCGAAGTCGGATTTATTCTGTCGACCAAGTATCTTTCTCATATCAACTTGTATATATTTGGTATATGGAAGCTTGGCTAAGCGGCCAAACCGGACGCCCAGCCATGCCTTGCCATATCTCGATATAACCCCGGTAGATTGAGGAGACAATATGACTAAAATGAGTAGACGTGGAATGTTGCAGGCAGCTGGTTTGATGACGGTCGGTGCAGTAACTGGTTGCGCCGCGCCGCGCAGTGCTGGTGATAAGGAAGGCAATGCATTATTTTCAGTCGCGCAACCGACTATTCCTATCGTCGGCAGTAACGAACAATTCCCGGTGCGTCGTATTTACTGCATCGGCCGTAACTACGCTGCACATGCACGTGAAATGGGCTCAGATCCGACACGTGAACCACCTTTCTTTTTTCAGAAGCCCAGCGATGCGATTCAGTATGTCGCACCGGGTAAGGTCGTCGATCATCCGTATCCGACGCTGACCAAAAATTACCACTATGAAATCGAGCTGGTTGCTGCGATTAACAAGGGTGGTAAAAACATTTCCGTCGAAAATGCACTAGAACACGTCTTTGGTTATGCGGTCGGTTTGGATATGACGCGTCGTGATTTACAGGCAGCGATGAAGAAAGAAGAAAAGCCATGGGAAATCGGTAAGAGCTTCGATATGTCTGCCCCTATCGGACCTTTGCATCCGGTGGCGAGCATAGGTAATTTCACTGAAGGAAAGATTTGGCTGAAGGTGAATGGACAGGTGAAGCAAAGCGCAGATTTGAAGCAAATGATTTGGTCGGTCGCTGAACAAATCAGCAATTTGTCCAAAGCATTTGAATTGATGCCTGGAGATATTATTTATTCGGGTACGCCGGAAAATGTAGGCCCGGTTGTACGCGGCGATATTATGGAAGGCCATATTGATCGCCTGCCTAACATCACGCTTAAAGTCGTATAAGCGATTTGCCGGGCGATATCTTTATCGCCCGGCACTCTGTATTACATCCCACATATCCCATATATCAAAAGCGGCCGCAAAACGGCTCGTTAAGCCTGCAGTGTTTTGACAATGCTGAATTGAAGGGGGTTTGCGACCTTCCGAGTAACGCTGACGTCACCTGGGGCCGCATGATAGCCGGCTAGATACGGCTGTATGTATCCGGAAGACCCTTGATTTTGAAGGTGCCGTCTTTTTGGGGCTCCGCGATATTGTCCGTGTCTTTAATACGATAACCAACGAAGTCGCGTGGCAGTTTGGTACTGCCGTAATCCAGATAGGTCCTGCCTTTTCCTATGTTTTGCATAGTAAGGACTTTGCCGGATGAACCTTTAACTTTGAACTCTTCAATGCTTTTCATGTAGCCTCCTGATAGGTGGTGGGTTGAGCAGCGGTATGGTGATGGACTTGCATACTGACAAATCGATCGGAGAAGTGTTAACCGATGTTATACCATGTGTCGCGGCATGCTGCATGCTGCAATACCATGCAGTATTTACATGGATTGGGCAGCATGGGAAGACCTTCCGGATGGCAAAGCACGCAGAGCTGCACGCTTAGTATATTGGTGCTGGTATATTTCCCGACCGCCAGCGCCGGTAGTAGCGACCACTGCTTAAATGGCCCTAAGGCTTGCGCACTCTTGGTGAGCAAGGCCGTATCGTAGCAAGGCTATGTGACCGCAGTTTGACATGGATCAAATTGACTGCGATCAGCCATTTTTCTCTGTGCTTGCATTTATTGTCCGCATTCCAGTTGCTGCTTTTCTGCTGCGCGTTGCGCCTTGCGCTGTTCACGGGCCATGCGCCTCACACTGGCTCGCGCCGCGTCTTCCCTTGCCCATCGTGTACGTTGTTCGAGCGTGGCACAGCGCTTTTTCTTGCGCTCCTGTTCCTTATAGAATTTTTGCCGTTCTTTTTCTGCGTTGGCTTCTCCTTTCCTGCGTTGCGTTTCGATCGCTTGCAAGATGCGTTTTTCCCGGATCAGATTTTCCTGTGCGACATACGTATCAGACGGAGCCGGAGGAATGATGATGCGCTCGGAGCGGTGGATGATTTCGGTACCGACACAAGGCCGGTCGCTATAGCTGGTCTTTCCGCCCGATTCGCATTTATAAATTGCGAGTGCGGGAAGGGGAAGTGCAAGGAGGGCGAGTAACAGCAGGTACGGCATGGCAAGCTCACAGGTCTATATGGACCTTGCTACTTTAGAGGAGCTTGCCGGGATTCATCAAATTCAAAGGGTCGAGTGCCTGCTTGATAGAGCGCATTAATTGCATTTCCACGTCGGACTTGTAACGCAGGATTTCCGTGCGTTTCAACGCACCTATGCCGTGTTCGGCGGAGATGGAACCGCCATGTTGATGCACACTATCGTGTACGACGCGATTTACAGCTGTTTGCTTTTGCAGAAAACTCTGATCAGTTTCCTGCTCCGGATGCGCGACGTTGTAATGCAAATTGCCGTCGCCGACATGGCCGAAGGTCACCATGCGTGCGCCGGGAAATGCCTGCTGCAGTAATGCGTCAGTCGTGCGGATAAAGTCGCCGATATGCGAAATCGGAATCGACACATCATGCTTGATGTTCTTGCCCTCTGCTGCCTGTGCTAACGGTATGTGTTCGCGGAAATCCCAGATGGCTTGTGATTGCGCAATCGAGCGTGCCACGATTGCGTCCTGTATCAAGTCTTGCTGCATGGCGGCGCTGATGACATGTTCCAGCATGGCCTGCGCATGTTCTTCCGATTCGCTGTCCGATAATTCAAGTAATACGTATTGCGCATGCTCTTCAGCGAAAGGCAGGCGCATCTCAGGAAAGTGCTGATTGACCAGCTTGATACAGAAGCCGGACATCAACTCAAAACCAGTCAGTGACGACACGCAATAACTTTGCGTCAGCGACAGCAGGCGCAATGCGTCATCCGGCGTGCGCAGGGCAGCCAGTGCCGTGAGTTGCGCTTTCGGTTGCGGGAAGAGTTTCAACACCGCAGCAGTGATCAGGCCCAAAGTGCCTTCTGCACCGATGTACAAATCGCGCAGGTCGTAACCAGTATTGTCTTTGCGCAAGCTGCGCAGGCCATTCCAGATTTTGCCTTGCGGCGTGACGACTTCGAGCCCGAGGCAGAGTTCGCGCGTATTGCCATAGCGCAGGACAGCGGTGCCGCCTGCATTGGTGGAAAGGTTGCCGCCTATCGTACAACTGCCTTCTGCTGCCAATGAAAGCGGGAACAGTCGTCCGGCATCACTGGCTGCGGTCTGGATATTTTTTAATATGCAACCGGCTTCGACTGTGATGGTGTTGTTCACCGGGTCTGTGTGGCGGATGCGATTGAGGCGGGTGAGCGAGAGGATGACTGCCTTGCCACTGTCATCAGGGATGCCGCCCAGTACCAGGCCGGTATTGCCGCCTTGCGGCACCATCGGGACTTTGTGTTCATTACACAGGCGCACGAGGGTGGCGAGTTCTTGCGTATCCGCCGGTTTGAGCACTGCGCATGTTTTGCCGGTATAGCGTCGGCGCCAGTCAGTCAGATAGGGAGCGGTATCCTCCGCGGCAGTCAGTACATGCGCTGCACCTATGGCGCTGCGGCAGGCATGGAGGAAGGTGTCCATTACTTGGCGGCTTTCTGCAGCGCCTGTTTGGTCAAGGCCTTTGCCGCTTTTTTATAAGGGCGCAGGTAGAGGATGGTGCAAGTAAAGAAAACCAGTACCAGGCTGACTTCTATCCAGCCCAGGATGGCAGACAGGCCAGTGTCGCTCATGCCGCGTACTATGCCTTCGGCGAAAAACAGCAGGATCAGCATGGAAGCCCATTGCATCGTATAGAGATTGCGTTTCCAGACGCCGTGCAATGGAATGAGTAGCGGGATGACTTTGAGTACCAGCCATGAGCCGTTAGGGCGTATCGGCGCCAATACCATTTCCCAGGCGATACACAGCACGATCAGGGCAAGCAGACTGCCGAGCGCGCCCAGATGCAGAATTTTTTGCCCTTGCGTTTGCATCAGGCGCTCCGCAACTTGACGGCTGTTTGTGCCAGGCGCTGGCCGAGGGCAATGGCCAGTGCGCGTGTATCTTCTGAAATGGCTTGATTGCCTGCAACGCCTGACCAGTGTGAGGCCCCGTAGGGCGTGCCACCGCTGCTGGTCGTCATCAATTCCGGCTGGGTGTAGGGAATGCCGAGTAACAGCATGCCGTGATGCAGCAGTGGCAGCATCATCGATAGCAGGGTTGATTCCTGACCACCGTGCAAGCTGCCGGTTGAGGTAAAAACGCAGGCCGGTTTGCCGTTTAGGGCGCCGGCTAACCATTGAGCGCTGGTGCCGTCCCAAAAATACTTCATTGCCGACGCCATATTGCCGAAGCGGGTAGGTGAACCCAAGGCCAGGCCCGCGCATTCTTCCAGGTCCTGCAATTCGACGTAGGGCGCACCTTCATTCGGAACTTCCGGTTCGGTCGCTTCGGTGACGGTTGACACGGCAGGCACCGTGCGCAGGCGCGCTTCGCAGCCGGGTACGCTGTCTATGCCCTGACCGATCAACTCCGCTAATCTGCGGGTCGAGCCATGGCGCGAGTAGTACAAAACGAGAATAGGGAGCTGGGCAGTGTTCATGCTTGGTATTATAGGGCGCTTTATAAGCATCTTGAATGCCGGATGAAGCGTTGCTGGCGTAATTCTGCGCTTACGCCGCCCGGCTAAGAATACACTCACACCTATTGCATGAAGCTAGCTATTCCTCTTTTTTTTCGTCAACTGACCTGGCCCCAGGTACGTGACCTATTTCATTTTGCGGCGCGCCGCCTGACCGAGGAGCGCTTGCCGCAAGTGGCAGGCAGCCTGACCTTTACTACCGTGCTGGCCCTGGTGCCTATCCTGACGATCGCACTGGCGATCTTTACGACCTTCCCCTTGTTCAATACCTTCCGCACGTCGCTGGAAGCTTACTTTGTACATAACCTGATGCCCAAGGGCATCGCGAACACCATCCTTGGCTATCTGACCCAGTTCTCAAGCAAAGCGACGCGCCTGTCGGCTTTTGGCGCAGTGGCATTGATTGTGACGGCGGTGGCGATGATGCTGATGATAGATAGGGTGTTCAACCAGATCTGGCGCGTCAAAACCAAGCGACCTATCGTGCAGCGCATCCTCGTGTATTGGGCGATCGTGACGCTGGGTCCGTTGCTGATAGGCGCGTCGATGACGCTCACTTCCTATCTATTTACTGCGACCGACGGTGTGGTGCGCGGCGTACCGTTCGTGGGCGCGGTGTTTTATACCTCCATCTCTATTTTGCTGAGTATGGTGGCATTTACTTCACTGTACATCGTCGTGCCGAACCGTCTGGTTGAATGGCGCGATGCCATGTACGGCGGCTTGCTGGCGGCGATCGCATTTGAAATCGTCAAGCGTCTGTTTGCTGCTTTCGTGATTAAAGTGCCGACTTACACAGTTGTGTACGGTGCTGTCGCGGCTTTCCCTATTTTCCTGGTCTGGGTGTATCTGGGCTGGATGATTACGCTGGCCGGAGCGGTGGTGACGGCTGCCTTGCCTATCGTGAAGTATGAGCGCTGGTGGCATGTGCCGCAGCCGGGTAGTGCCTTCGTCGATGCGATGGCATTGCTGGCAGTACTGTACGAAGCCCGTGCCTCTGCTGATTCGGCAGTGGTGGATACCAAGCTGCTGCGCGACCGCACCCGTCTCGGCTTTGACGAGTCCGAAACCTTGCTGGAAAAAATGCTGGATGCGGGTTGGGTAGCGCGCCTCAAGTCCGAGGGGCCGAAGCGCATGCAGTGGGGCAAGCGGATTACCGATGGCCTGGATCGTTGGGTCTTGCTGGCGAATCCGGAATACCTGACGCTGGCCGACGTTTACCGCGTCTTTGTGTTTGACGCCAGCGGCAATGAAACGCTGGCGAAAAAAGTGGAATGCGCGGTCGAGCAGGGTTTATATCAGTCGCTGGCCAACTACTTCCGTGAAAACTCAGAAGGAGATTTGCCCGGTCAGCATTTGCCAGTACATCAGCCATGATCCTATGAAGGAATACAGCGGTTGTCTGAACGAACTGGGATGGTTTTTCTCGAAACCCAGATGACCTATCCATGCCAGGCCATAAAACGACAGGATGGCGGCTAATAGCCACCAGGCATTCCCGGTTAGCACCAAGGCGGTGAGGAAGATAGTGGCCAGCGTTGAGCCGAGGAAATGGAGCTGGCGTGATCTGCGGTCGGAATGCCCTGTCAGATAAGCGGCATAAAACTCCGAAAACGTCAGATAGGTCTTTTGTGTGATGACACTCATGACGGTCTCCTGTGGCTGCTACAGCTTCAGGGTAGTCCTCGCTCTGTGACTATGCAAGCCTTATTGACACAGGGCATGTAAGGGCAGGCTTGTCTCATTAGCGCCATCCGTTTATTTGGCTGCCAGAGAGTATTGTGGATTTTTTCCAGAGCTTGAGCTACATTGGAAGTGTCCGAAGTACAACCATAACTCTTGAGGACGGTGCCATGAAAGTATCCGAAATACTTAAAGTAAAAGGAAACATTCTCTTCACGGTTACACCAGATAGTCCGATGCTGGACGCAGTCAATGCGATGGCGGAAAAAGACATCGGTTCTCTGGTTGTGATGGAGGCCGGTAATCTGATCGGCATGCTGACTTTCCGCGAGGTCATGGCGACGATCCATGCAAACGGCGGGGCGGTAGGTAGTGATACGGTGCGGCGCTATATGGATAAACATCCGATCACCATTACTTCCGATGCCGAGATCAATGAGGTGCGACGACTAATGCTGGAAAAGCATGCGCGTTATGTGCCGGTGCTGGACGGGAAAATCCTGGTCGGTGTCATCTCTTTCTACGACGTGGCGAAAGCGGTGCTCGAGGCGCAAAGCTTTGAAAACAAAATGCTGAAGTCTTACATACAGGACTGGCCAGCCGTCGCGAACGAACAAGACGGCTAAGTCTGCTGTAGTCAAGTAAAAGCCGCTCGCATATCCGTTTGGATGTGCGAGCGGCTTTTTGTCATTTATATCCCTTACAATCGCCTGATATTGAACGCGCATGGCATGCTTGCGTTTGCATACCTGAACCACCATACGGATACCTATGAGTAAGCCCAGTCAATTCAAGTTGATGACACAACGTCGTTTCGCGCCTTTTTTCTGGGCCCAGTTTTTTGGTGCGTTTAACGATAACGTGTTCAAGACGGCCTTGTTGACGGTGCTGACTTTTGAGGCGTTGAGCTGGACTACGATGGATCGGGGTTTCCTGAATAACCTGATTCCGGGTTTGTTTATCCTGCCTTTCGTTCTGTTCTCGGCGATAGCCGGACAACTGGCTGATAAGTTTGAAAAATCCGGTCTCGTGCGTTATATAAAATTGCTGGAGATCGCCATCATGCTGATGGCGGCGATAGGCTGGATTCGCCACGATTTATGGTTGCTGATTGCGGCCGTTGCCGGCATGGGTTTGCATTCCGCTTTGTTCGGACCAGTGAAGTACGCCTATCTGCCACAGAAATTGGCGCCGGACGAATTGGTTGGCGGCAACGGTCTGGTCGAAATGGGGACTTTTGTCGGCATCCTGCTGGGTGAAGTATTGGGCGCGGTATTGGTCTTGCACAAACCGTGGGGCATAGAGCTGGTGGCTGGCGGTACGATTGCAATTGCTTGTGCCGGGTGGCTGGCCAGTCGCGCGATTCCCGTATCGCCTGCACCTGCGCCTGAATTGATAATCAATTGGAATCTGGCGACCGAAACGGTTCGTAATATTCGCTATTCGAAGCAAAATCGCCCGGTCTTTTTATCGATGCTGGCGAACTCATGGTTCTGGTTTTATGGTGCGATCATACTGGCGCAGTTTCCGCTTTATGCGAAGGATTATTTGCATGGCGACCACAGCATTTTCGTTTTGTTGTTAACGATATTTTCGCTAGGGATAGGCACCGGTTCATTGTTGTGCGAACGCTTGTCCGGTCATAAGGTCGAGATCGGCTTAGTGCCGTTCGGTGCGATCGGATTATCGGTGTTCGGCTTTGATCTCTTTCTTGCCAGTGCCGCTTATAGCAACACTACTTTGGTGGATATCGCGGGCTTCGTCCAGCAAGCAGGCAGTATGCGCATCTTGCTGGATTGTCTGTTGATCGGCGTATTCGGCGGTCTTTACATCGTGCCGTTGTTTGCGCTGATCCAGACACGTTGCGATCCGCAGCATATGTCGCGCACCATAGCAGGCATGAATATCCTCAATGCGTTGTTCATGGTGGTGGCCGCGCTGCTTGCTATGGTCTTGCTCAATGCCGGGCTGAGCATTCCGCAATTGTTTATGGTGACCGCCATCCTGAACGCGATTGTAGCGCTTTATATCTTTACGGTAGTGCCGGAATTCCTGCTGCGCTTCCTGGCTTGGCTGATGCTACACACCACGCACCGGGTGCATACTTTCAACGCGGAGCGGATCCCGGCAGAGGGGGGCGCTATCCTGGTGTGCAATCACGTCAGCTATATGGATGCGATCGTGATTTTGGCAACCAGTCCGCGTCCATTGCGCTTTGTGATGGATCACCGGATTTTTAAAACTCCTTTGTTGTCTGCCTTGTTCAAGGCAGTGCGGGCAATTCCGATTGCACCAGCCAGCGAAGATCCCGAGGTTATGGAAGCCGCTTACGGCAGTATTGCGCGCGCGCTGGAGCGTGGCGAGTTGGTGTGTATTTTCCCGGAAGGGAAGTTGACACGTGATGGCGAGTTGAATGAATTCAAAGGCGGCATCATGAAGATATTGGAGCGCACGCCAGTGCCGGTGATACCGATGGCCTTGCGCGGTTTATGGGGTAGTTTATGGACGCGTAGTACCGACAATCCTTTCCAGCGCTCTTTCCGCAGCGGGCCCTTCTCCAAACTTGAGTTGGTGGTGGGCCAGCCTATGGCCGTGACGGAGGTAACACCGGAGAGTTTGCGTGAACATGTCGCACAGTTGCGTGGTGCGCGTAAATGACAGAGTAGGGGATAAAAAATAAGGCAGGTAGTTACCTGCCTTATTTTATTTTTAGGGTCTTATTTTTGTATAGCGAGCCAGCTGTGCAGGGCATCGGCACTCATGGGTCTGGCGAACAGGTAACCCTGACCTAATGGGCAACCGAGTTCGGTCAGGATCGCCGCTTGCCTCTCATCTTCCACGCCTTCGGCAATCACATCCAACTCCAGATTGCGGCCGAGCTGGATAATCATTTCCGCAATGCTGCTGCCGCGCGACGAATCGGTAATTTCGGTGACAAACGCACGATCGATTTTGAGGCGATCCACACTTAATTTTTGCAAGTGGCTGAGTGAAGAAAAGCCGGTTCCGAAATCATCAATCGCAATGCTGACACCGGTAGCCGTAATCTGTTCCAGTAGCTTGATCAGAGCATCGGGTTCGTCCATCGCCATGGACTCGGTGATTTCGAGTTCGATGCAATGCGGTGGCGCCTGGGTGTCGTGCAAAGCATTGCGCAGCATGCTGAGGAAGTGCGGATGCCGGAATTGTACTTGTGAGACATTCACCGAAATCATGAAGTCGCTAAAGCCCAGTCTATGTATGCGTACCAGCTCCTGGCATGCCTGGCGCAGTACCCACTCACCGAGTTCTATGATCAGGCCAGAGTACTCCGCGATAGGGATGAAGCGGTTTGGCGAGATCGTGGAGCCGTCTTCCGTGGTCCAGCGCAAGAGCGCTTCCGCACCGACCGGCTGGCGTGTCAGCATATCGATTTGCGGTTGATACACGACCGATAACTGCTTTTCTTCAAAAGCGGTACGCAAGGCGTGCATCATGTTCACACGCTCACGTATATCGATACCCATGTTGCGTGAAAAGTACAAATGGCCGGTGCGTTGCTGGAATTTGGCACGCTTGAGTGCAATATGCGCGTTCTTTAGCGCTTCCACGCCGCGTCCTTCATGCTCGGACAGACGCACCAGGCCGACCGTGGCAGAGAGCTGTACGTCTTGTCCATCTATGCTGAACGGACGTTCGAATTGCGCGAGTATGGATGCCGGATTGACTTGTATATCGTCGCCCAGTACGCCGAATGTATCACCACCGACGCGGGCGACGATGAGGTGATCGCCGAGGCGTGATTGCAGGCGTGTGGCAACCGATAGCAAGAGCAGGTCGCCGAACTGATGGCCGAGCGTGTCATTGGTTTCCGCAAAATGATCAATGTCGATCAGTGCCAGCGTGCTAGGCAAGTCTTTGCTGGAGGACAGGCTGTCGTCGATGATTTCTTTGAGACGGGTACGGTTCGGCAGTTTCGTCAGTGAATCGTAAAAGGCGAAATTATGCAGGCGTGTGACCAACGTGATATTCGAGAGACCCACCGAGATGTTGCTGCAAAATACTTCCAGCAGGCGTAGCTCGATTTCAGTGAGCGGGCGGCCAGTGCGGAAGAATGCAGCAAAATTGCTGGAGGCGTTGCCGGTGAAATGCAGTGCGCTGAATTCACGCCCGTAGATATTCCGTCGCTCTTTCAATGCACGTGTCAGAGTGCGGTCTATGCTTGCGTCTTCTATCGACGATAGCGGATGATTAATGAGGTCACCAAAACGACCTGCAGCCGCGACCACGAATAGGGCGTTTTCCTGATTGTGCAATTGTTCTTGTACGCAGAACAAACCATCGGGTGGCACATCAAGCAGGCGTGCGATCTCGACCACCACACCGGTGGCAAATTCTTCCAGGCTTTGCAAAGCCATCAATTCGGTACTGGCGCGCAGGATCATGTCCAGGCCGCTGCTGCTTGAATTGATGGTGCAGATTTGTTCGTATGAGCGGATCGCTGCGGTCACGACTGTGAACAGCTTGATCTGGGTCAATTCGGATTTGGATTTGTAGTCGTTGATGTCGAACTGCTGAATGGCATCGATACCAGGCGTATGGCCTGGCTGGTCTGTACGCAGGATAATGCGTACCTCGGCACGATGCAGTACATCGCGTATGTAATGCACGAGTTGCAGGCCTTCATCTTGCTGATCAACGTCAACATCCAGCAAGATCACTGCGATGTGCGCTTCCCGCTTCAGAATTTCGCGGGCTTGCTGCGCTGAATAGGCATGCAAAAATGCCAGCGGCCGATTTTGTATTTCAACATTGCCAAGCGCGAAAGTCGTCGCGGTGTGCACATCTGCGTCGCCGCCGATGATCATCACCTGCCATACATCCTTGTTTGCACCTGATTTATAGTCGCCGGATACACGCACAGTTTTATCCAGAAATACAAGGTCATCCTCGCTATGGCTGACCGACTTGCTCATGGTGCCTTCTCCGAGATTGGTTGTTCTAATTTTGAAACCTGATTTTGAAACCGTATATTGCACATCGATTTGTCCTGAGGCAATGCTTTTTCTAGAACTAATTGTTTTCTGACCACTGGTAGAATGGCTACTTTATTTCGCTTATAACCATTAATCATGTCCGGTAATACTTTTGGAACACTCTTTACTGTTACTACTTTCGGCGAATCTCACGGCCCGGCCATCGGTTGCGTAATCGATGGTTGTCCGCCCGGAATGGTGTTGTCAGAAGTTGACATTCAGCCTGAACTGGATCGCCGCAAACCGGGTACTTCGCGCCATGTGACGCAGCGCCAGGAGTCAGATACCGTCGAAATTCTGTCCGGTGTGTACCAAGGGAAAACAACCGGTACGCCGATTGCACTGCTGATCCGGAATGAAGACCAGCGCAGTAAGGACTACGGCAATATCACCGAAACTTTCCGCCCTGGCCATGCGGATTACACGTATTGGCATAAATACGGTATTCGTGATCCACGTGGTGGTGGCCGTTCGTCGGCCCGTTTGACTGCACCTGTGGTCGGCGCGGGTGCGATTGCGAAGAAGTGGTTGTTTGAGAAATACGGTACGACCTTTAAAGGCTGTATGAGCCAATTGGGCGATATCGAGATTCCTTTCGAAGATTGGCGCCATGTACCCGAAAATCCATTCTTTGCGGCCAATGCGAGCATCTTGCCGCAGCTGGAAGCGTATATGGATGACTTGCGTAAAAATGGCGATTCCTGTGGCGCGCGTATCGATGTCGTTGCCAGCAATGTGCCGATCGGGCTGGGTGAGCCGATTTACGACAAGCTGGATGCAGAGATTGCATTTGCGCTTATGGGTATCAATGCTGTCAAAGGTGTGGAGATTGGCGCAGGCTTCAAATCGGTTGCGCAAAAAGGTACCGAGCATGGTGATGAATTGACGCCCGAAGGTTTTACCAGCAATAACGCCGGCGGCATCCTCGGTGGTATTTCCACTGGGCAGGACATCACGGCCTCGATTGCGATTAAGCCGACTTCGAGTATACGTACCGCACGTCACTCCATCGATAAAGCCGGTAACCCGGTGCTGGTGGAAACCCTGGGTCGACATGATCCTTGTGTCGGTATACGTGCGACCCCGATAGCCGAATCCATGCTGGCACTGGTGCTGATGGATCATGCATTGCGTCATCGTGCGCAATGCGGCGACGTAGTAGTGACGCCGCCACCGATTGCGGGCAGTCGTTAATTTCAGCGCGCTTAGCGCGCAATCATTCTTGATGGAGGGAAAATGAAACCAGTCCAGCGGCATTCTTTTCTGTCGTCAGTAGTGATGGCTTCCGCCATAGTGCTGTTGTCGGCTTGCGAAACAGTGCAAACCACGCAAGGTGGGGCAGTTGGCGTGGATCGCCAGCAGCGGATGATGATTTCAGCGCAGGAGTTGGATCAGGCTGCGAATAAGCAATATGGCGAACTGATCGCTGCAGAAAAGAAAAAAGGCAATCTGAACCGTAACGCGGCGCAAGTGGAGCGGGTGAAGGCAATTTCCAATCGCCTGATCGCGCAGACGGGTGTGTTTCGTCAGGATGCGCGGCGCTGGCAGTGGGAAGTCAATGTCCTGAGCTCAGACGAGGTCAATGCCTGGTGTATGCCGGGTGGCAAAATTGCGGTGTACACCGGTTTGATCGAAAAGTTGAATGTGAGCGACGACGAGCTGGCGGCCGTGATTGGGCATGAGATTGCCCATGCCTTGCGTGAACATGCGCGCGAACGTGCGTCTGAGCAAAGGGTCGCAGGCAGCTTTATCTCTATCGGCTCGGCTTTGCTGGGCGTGGGCGGACTCGGCCAGCAAGGTGCTGAATTCGCCTATATGGGCCTGATCGGCTTGCCCAATTCACGCGGCCATGAAACCGAGGCTGACCGTATCGGTGTCGAGCTGGCAGCACGCGCCGGTTACGATCCCCGCGCGGCAGTCACCCTGTGGCAAAAAATGGGCAAGGTTTCTAGCAGCTCGACTCCGGCTTTTCTGTCCACCCATCCTTCCAGTTCGGCCCGTATCAGCGATTTGACCGTGTATTCCGAGCGCGTCATGCCGCTTTACCAACAGGCACGAAAATAAGTGATAAGACGGCAAGATATTGTTTTTCAGGCCGTCATCCACATCTTTTTAGTCAGCTAGCTGGCTTTCCAGAGGCCGTGTGGCGCCGCTTCCTATAAAGAATTGGCGTAAATATGGCATAATCGAGAGCTACCTTATTGGTCCTCGCGGACTTACTTTTACACACGAAACATGGCCCAAACGCTCTACGATAAACTTTGGCAATCACACGTCGTCGAAACCGGCGACGATGGCACGACCGTGCTCTACATTGATCGCCATTTGCTGCATGAAGTGACCAGTCCTCAGGCTTTTGAAGGTTTGAAGCTGGCCGGTCGTCGCCCATGGCGCGTCTCTGCCAACCTGATGGTGGCAGACCACAACGTGCCGACTACTGACCGTGCGAACGGTATCGCCGATCCTACTTCGCGTCTGCAAGTGGAGACGCTGGACGGGAACGCACACGAGTACGGCCTGACCTACTTCAGCATGCGCGACAAGCGCCAAGGCATCGTGCACGTGATCGGACCTGAGCAAGGCGCAACGCTGCCGGGC
>JBEBUE010000023.1:0-14493 GCA_040393485.1 Herminiimonas sp. | reverse complement strand
ATTCGTACGTGCCGACAAGTCATCTATCTCGCGTGCCAGCGGTGTTGCTATATCGAGTTGCCCGCTTTCGGCACGCAGGCTGAACGTTGTCGTACCTTCCGACGAACCTATGCGATTCCGCACATCACCGCTCAGCCCCAGACCTGCGACCTGATTTGTTTTGCGCGTGCTACTGCCAAAGGCACCGACGTTATCCTGCAAGGACTTCTGATCCAGCCCTGCTTCCAGATTCAGATTGAAATCACGTGAACGTCGCAACGGATAACTGGCAGTAGCTGACCATACACCGGCACGGCCGTATGCATCCAGCGACGCGAAATTGCCACCCACCTGATAACGTGATTCAACATAGGCCAGACCCAGGCGCAAGCCGTCACCACCGACTGCGATGCTATAGCCTAGGCGCGCGTAATCCTGACCGTCGGCAGTTGTAAACACACGTGCATCCAGGCGATCAGCATTACCGCTAGGATTGTTCCACTGCACGGCACCACCAAACCGGTTACGGCCGGTATTGCGCACGCCATAGTTGTCGGCCTCCAGTCGCGCAGACACACGCGGCGCTACCCCGACCTTGACGGTAAGATCGGTAGTACCGGGCAGTGCCCCCGGTTGCAAATTACCGCTGGCTTGGTACGCCTGCGTGACGTCCTGTATCAGCAGGATCGCGCGCTCCAGTTCTGCATCGCTGACGGTCTCACCCAACTGCTCGCGGGTCAGATAGCGCTGCAGGATGGCATCGGAAAAGCCGGACTGGTTATCCAGCCTGAGCTTGTCGTAATGCCCTTCCAGCACAGCGATTTCCACCACACCGTTCTGAATATCTTGCGCGGGAATATAAGCACGCGCCACCAGATAACCGTGCTCACGGTAGTAACGCGTGATGCGTGCGGCCGCCTGCTCCAGCTCGCTCAGGCTGCGTTCAGCGCCAATCACATCCTGCACCAGCGACAACAGTGTTGCACTGTCTATTGCCTGATTTCCACTCAAGTGAAAAGCATTAACCTGGAAACGTATGCTATCGACCGTTGACACGGGTGCCTGCGGCTCCGATGCAAGTTGTATTGTGCCCTTCGCTGGTAAAGGCAGAGCTGGTGCTGATTGCTGCGATTCGCGCAGAGTACTGCCTGCATTGGGTATCACCTGTGCCACGGCAGCAGTAGTAAAAACGCTAGCCAGGCACAAGGCCAGTGCCAGCGGAGATGAGCTAGGGTAAAACAACATACTGGTTTTCTTCATTCGGGTCAGACACAAGACAGGTGCACGCAAGTATTTCATCGCTTGTTAGCGGACGCGGTATCGCCCAATAGTTCAGCCACCCTGGATGAAATTTGCGCGGCCTGGGCAGCCATGTCGGCACCCGCATTCAATAAGGCGGCCGCATCGGCCGACAATCCCGCTGTTCCGGCATTCGCCGCTGCATTTACACCCGGCACCGGTTTGCCCGCAGGTGGGGTCAACTTGTCCAGCACATCGCGCATGCTGGGCCTGATCGGATTGCTCCGGCCACCCCCGGCGGCAGCGGCAGCGGCGGTTGCAGGTACGGCACCCGTAGCCGCCCCCTGTGCCAACGAGGCAGCCCCGTTTGTCATGGTTTCCGTTGTCTTGGTTATCGCGTCCTGCATCGATTGCACAGCTGCCGCCAGCCGTTGATCAGCGGCTTTTTTAGCCGCAGCTACCTGTGCGGCCTCCGCTTCGGCCGCCGCCCTTTGTTCAGCGGCGCGTTTTTCCAGCACTGCGGCCAGGGCTGCGGCTCCCGCTGCGGTGGTAGCGGTATTTCCAACTGTATTTCCAGCAGTCTTGTCCAGTGGCAGAACCTTATTCAAATCAGGGGTGCCGGCAGCATTCGCAATTTTCTTGTTTGCTTGCGCAATGATGGCCGCCATTTGCGTCTGGTCGATTGCGCCATTTGCCAGCGCGGCTTTCACAATGTTGTCGAGTAAGCTATCCAGCTTGCCTTTCACTGTCTCCAAAGCATGGAGATCTGCTGCGGATAACCCTGAAGTATCAGTACCGTCAACCGAGCTTTTAAGTTTCGCCAATTGTTCGGCGATAAATTTAGTATTTTCCGCATCGATATCGGCTTTGTTTTTTAAGATAGCTTCGATGACAGACGGGCTGGCGGAATTCAGCATGGCATTCATATCCAATGGTTTGACGCCTGCTTTGTTATCTCCCAACAAGGACGCCAGCACTGCATTGATGCTTTCCGTCAAAGCATTATTTTGCGTAACCGATGCCACCGTCTTGGGAATGAAATTCCAGACGAAGACCGGAGCAGCGGCTTCCTGTTTCCAGATACTCGCAAAGTCCCATCCTGCAAAAATCGGACGTGAACCGCCACCCTGCATTTCTTGCGTCGTGCGCCCTTCCCCACCGGCACTGCTACTGCGCCCGGACGTCTGTGTGTTCCAATAACTGGCATCTATAGTGGCGAGCGTGGCTCCAGGATTCAGGATCGTATTGCTGCCAACCAGTCCACCGATATTGCTGCCGCTACCGGTGACGGCCCCACTCGCATAGGTATTGCGTACCTGTCCGCCATCCTGGATGTTGCCGATCAGGCCGCCGACACCTGTATTACCGTTGACCGCCCCGCTCGCATACGCATTGCTGATCTGCCCGCCATCATTCAGGCCGACCAGGCCACCGACGCCATACCGTCCATTCACATTGCCGCTGGCATACGCCTGGTCTATCTGCCCATAGTTCCAGCCGACCAGACCACCAACGTTATTGATACCGCTCACGATGCCGGTAGCGAAGGATTTCGTGATGCTGCTGTTATGGAAATTGACGCCCACCAGGCCGCCGACAAAATCACTGCCACCTTCATTGCCGCTGGCATTCCCGGTGGCATGCGCATTGTAGACGTGCGCATTCAGCAGCGAACCAGCCAGTGGTCCGACATAACCGGCACCGACAAAACTGCCGCCGATGACACCGATATTGCTGAGCGTGCCGCCTTCAACCTGACCAAACAAACCAACATAATTCTGCGACAGCCGATTGATCGTCATATTCGCGACCACATATCCTTGTCCGTCAAAATTACCTTTGAAAGAATTGCCGAAATTGCCGAAATTGCCGATAGGGACAAAGCCCGCGCCACTATTCCAATTCGCGGTACTACCTGCGTTGATGTCATTCATCAGCCGATAGTTGCGGGCCAGCAAAGCCGTGCTGCTGCCAACTCCTTGCAAGCCGTATACATCTGTAATCCGGTACGCATTGCCGCTACTGCCATCACCACCGGCGGCACGCAAAAAGCTGCCGTTGTTGATGCGGAAGTCCTGTGCGCTGAAGGCGGCAAGGTTGCTGCTGTTTTGTATCCAGTTGCCACCATTCAGGGTGAAGGTTTTGACGTTCACCGCTGCCGGTACGCTGATCGTGCTAACGGCATTCAATGTCAGGCCGCCCTGTCCTGCATTGATCGCCGCATTCAGGTTGATGTTGCGCTCTGCTTCCAGCGTCAGGGTATTCGCCGAGTTCCAGCTCACTGCATCATTGACGAAGATGTCGCCATTCCCGGCATGGCCGTCGCTCACTGTCTTGAACGTTATATTGGTGCCACCCAGCATGCTGCTCAGGGTAGTAGCAGCAATGTCACCGCCACTGTTGGCGATAACGAAATCGTTAGGATCTATCAACCACATACCGGTCTTGCCGTTTGCTGCTGTGGTCGTGACTTGCACGCTGTCTGCTATCTTGACCTTGCTGCCGGAAGTATCAATGAAGCCGCCATTGCCGCCTGCATTGGCAGATGCATCCAATTTGCCGTCGACCATCGCAGTACCGCCATGCGCCATCAGGCGGATTTCACCATTCTGATTACTGACCGTACGCGCCTGTATCAGGCCAGTGTTGTTAACCACACCGGACAGCACCGCATCCTGTCCTTTGCTACTCAGCAGTACCACGCCGCCATCGGCCTGTATCAATTGATGGTTGGCGGCCAGTGCATCCACCGCACCCTGGTCTATGCTGAGTGTCAGCAAACTATGCGCCGCCAGCGTCAAAGTCATTTCAGTGCCAGCCGCCAGCGTCACATTGCCTCCATCCGCAATCAGCTTGCCTTCGTTGATGACTTTTGGTGCCAGCAAGGCGATGTAGCCACCGTTGGCCGCAATCTCACCCTGATTCACGACACTGGCTCCGGCTACCCCACCCGGTGTAAATACATACTTGCCATTACTGCTCATGAAATCGTTGTCACTCAGCTTCATAGTCGTAGCGACCAGGCCACCGACATTGACTTGTGCGCCGTTACCAAACAGAACACCGTTCGGATTCAGGATGAACACCTGGCCATTGGCCGACAGATTGCCGAGGATTTGCGACGGGTCTTGGCCCAGCACACGATTCAGCGCAATCGCATGCGCACCCGGCTGGTTGAAGCGCACGCTTTCGTTGGCGCCGATGTTGAAGCTGTTCCAGTTGATCGCGAGACGATTACTGTTTTGCTGGATGGTCGTGGTATTGCCGCTTTGTGCGATGCTGCCACTACCTGCACTAATCTGGCCACCTACCGGCGCGGCACACACCAGTGCCACGGGCAGCAAACCGGACAGCAGTGCCGTCAGTCGTCGCGCGCTGCGACGTTTATTGCGACGGCCGCCGCCCGCCAGTTCAGAGACGGCGATCAATGCGCCGTGCGTCCTGCTTCTGATCACGCGATAAATGTGGTTCATGCCGGCCTCGCTTAATGATGTAATGGCTGGCATGATAAAAAACTTTCTTTACATCCACATTGGACTAAAGTCTCATGCAAACTAAATAATATTGTGACAAGCTCGATCCCGGTCGCTACCCATATCCCTATTCATGACCCAGTCCTCCGCCTCCAATAAACATGGCCTGCAGGCCGATCAGATCTACCGCGCCCAGATGGCGGTGCTGCGGCACAACTTCCCGTTTTCATTGCTGGGGGCCTTGTTGACGGCTGTTTTAATCGTGCTGGTTTTGCATGATGTCTTTCCGATGCGCGATTTATTACTGTGGCTGGGGCTCAATTGCCTGTTGCTGGCTTGCCGTCTCGGCATCGTGCTGCGTTACCGCAGTGCCAGCGCCGACCAGAACGATATACGCGCATTGCAGCGCTGGGAGCGATGGACGCTGTGGAGCACTGCCGCAGCCGGATTGCTATGGGGTCTGCCCTACGCCTACTGGATGTATTACGCACCGTTCGGGCATCAAATGTTTTTGATTGTCGGCTTGCTGACGCTGGGTACCGGCGCGATTTACGCCTACTGCATACGTTTGCGTCTGCTGTACGCATTTGAGATCCCCTACTTCGCACCGCCCTTCCTTATCCTGGCGCTGCTGCCGGGCAGCGTGCATCACATCCTGGCGGTAGCCGGTGCCTTGTACCTGCTGGTGACACTGGCCTTCGCCCATCGCATGTATCGCACCCAGCTCGATTCGCTGCGCATGCGTTTTGAAAATACCGACCTGCTGAAAAAACTGGCCATCGAAAAAGAAGCCGCCGAGCGCAGCAACCTGGCGAAATCGCGCTTCCTTGCTGCCGCCAGTCATGACCTGCGCCAGCCAGTACACGCGCTTAGCCTCTACCTCGGCGTCTTGCGCGAACAGGATTTAAATCCGAAAAGTCGTCAGCTGGTCGATCACATCGGGCGCGCCACGCTGGCGATGGGAGGCTTGTTCGATGGTTTGCTGAACATCTCACGACTGGACGCCGGCGTGATCCGGCCGCAACGCCGCCACTTCCGCCTTGCACCCATACTCGAACAACTGCTACTCGAATACACGCCCCAAGCCCACGCACAAGGCTTGCAACTGCGCCTGCACAAGGGGCCGTGGCCAGTGGTGCAATCCGACCCGGTTTTGCTCGACCGTATCCTGCGCAACCTGGTCGACAATGCGATACGCCACACGCGCAACGGAGGTGTACTAATAGGCTGCCGGCGGCGTGGCAATACGCTGCGTATAGAAGTGTGGGACAGCGGCATTGGTATCGCAGCCACGGAGCAGGAAAATATCTTCATGGAGTTTCACCAGGTCGACAATCCGGAACGGGACCGCAGCAAAGGGATGGGCCTGGGCCTGGCTATCGTGCGTCGTACCGCCGACCTGCTCAAGCATCCGCTGACACTACGTTCACGCCCCGGACGCGGCAGCGTGTTCAGCCTGAGCCTGCCACTGGGCGATGCACACATTGCCGACCCTGTCACACAGAAAGCGGACGTGCCAAAAGCTGACGGCCAATGGATATTTGTGATTGATGATGATGCAGACAATCTGCAAGGCTTGCGCCTGCTGCTGGAAACCTGGGACTACAAAGTAGTGACTGGCCACAGCGGTGATGACATATTGCGCGCTGCAGCCTTATGCCCGCACAAGCCTGATCTGATCCTTAGTGACTTCCGCCTGCGCGTGCATGAAACCGGCATAGAAGTAATTGATCGCCTGCATGAAGAATATGGAGATGACACTATCCCGGCGGTGCTGTTAACAGGCGATACCGATCCGCGCCGCCTGATCGAGGCCTCGGCGCGTGCCTGGCCTTTGCTGCATAAACCGGTGGATGCCGCGCATCTGCGACGGGTGTTGGCACAGATGCTGGAACACGGTGCTACCGAAGCGGCCGTCAATACACCGCTCTGAATCAGGAGACATCTAACGCGGCTTGCCGAGCAAACCCGCGCGACGTGCGACCAGGGTGGCCTGCGTACGGTTAAGCACACCGAGTCCGGATAACACCGCAGTGACATGCGCCTTCACGGTTTTTTCCGTCATGCCCAATTGCTCGGCAATTTCGCCGTTACGCAAACCGTCACACATCAGACGCAAGACTTCAGTCTGTCGTGGCGTGAGGCGACTCAGCAAGGATGCATCATCGTCGTTACTGCTATGGGCATTGTCCGAAGTCACGATGCTGTCAAACGTAGGTGGCAGATAGCCATGCCCCTGCATCACACTGCTCAGTGCGGCAAACAGGGTTTTGCTATCTGCTGATTTATGGATGAAGCCATGCGCACCGCTGGCCAGTGCATGTCGCACGTCATCCGGATCTTCCGAGGCTGACAATGCGAGTATGCGCAAGCCGGGACGGAGTTGACGCAAGCGTTGCAGCAGCGCGCCACCGCCAATATCCGGCAGGTAATAATCCATCATCACGGTACTGATCGCGATTTCCGTTTGCACCAGTTGCAAGGCTTCGTTGCCGCTGGCAACGCTATGTATCTGCAACGTCGGATCTGCCTGTACCAAGGCCAGCGTCAGCCCCTCGCGGAACATCGCATGATCGTCTATCAGTAAAACAGATGACACCGGCTTCTCCTTGGCTTGCTCAGGCTATGGGCTGACTCGCATTATCGCTTAATTGGAGTAACACCCACGTCGCACTTGGTTTACTGCGCGCCGCGTGCTTCCGCCAGCGCTATCGTCAGGTGCTGTACTTTCTTTTTCAACTGATCGCGCTCTTCATTGAGCTCAGCGATTTTCAGGTTCAGTTTATGGATGGTGATTTGATCCGGTGTCGCATCAGCTGGTGGTGGTACCGGCTCAGGCTTGGGTGGCATCTTGGCTTCACGTACCTGGCGCGCGACCTGGCGCAATTCCTTCTTGCCACCGGCGACCGCTTCTTTCTGCTTCTCTTCCGGCAGTGAGGAAATTGCAGCGGCGGCATTGATCGAAACCACGCCGGTCTTTACCGCTTGCACCAACTCGGGTGTTGCGGTCTTCTGGATTTTTTCTATCTGACCCAGCGTCACGCTGCTGATACGTGCTTCCCTGGCGATGACATCACGTTTCAACGGCGGCTCGGCTGCACTGGTGGCGCTGGTTTCCGCATCTGCCTCAGCAGGTTCAGCTTCCTTGGCCTGTGCCACACGCGCAGACAGGATTTCCTTTTTGCGCAATGCGAGTATGCCGCGCTGGAAATCCGATACGCTGCGACGCCCGAGATGGTTATCGATCATCCACAGGTGGACGTCATCCATCGATTTGAAAGTTTCGTTTTGTACGGTGTTGAAAGCAATGCCGTGCTTTTGGCAAATGCCGTAACGATTGTGTCCATCGATGAGCAGATCGCCCCACACCACCAGCGCATCGCGGCAACCTTCGGCCAGCAGGCTGCGCTCCAGCGCTGCATATTCGTCGCTGGTCAGTGGATCTATATAAGCTTTCAGTTCATCGTTGACGGTAATGTTGGTGCTCATGGTTCGACTAAAAATGAATAAGGCGACAGTTTATACACTGGCAGGCCGATACCGCAAAAAAATTCCACCGTCAGGTGGAATGTGCAGAGGGATGGTAAGTAGGAGATGCAGGGAAATTAACGATCAAGCGGAATAACCCGGTCGCCAGCCGCTGGCACGCAACCATCAGCAATCGGGTTCCAGCCTCTGTGCACGACGACTTGCTTGCCGTCATGACAGATTTCGACACGTTCGCTGTCCGGGTACTGTTCGCGGACAAAGGTTTCGACCGTGGCAGGTAAGCTGATTTTTAGCTTGAGTGCGTACCTATCCTCAACCGGATGATCATCCAGATGTAGCAAGGGGACAAAGCTGGATGCAAACATCAGCCAATGCGAATTAACTGCCGTCGGTTCCGGTGCATAGTGTGCCTGCTTTAACCAAAGCTGGGCGCGTGCACGCAAATCGTCGCCGTCGGGCAAATCACCCCAAGCCGCTGCCATGGTTTCCATCACCCACTGATTGCAGTTCTGGTAGTTCAGCGCATAGACATAAGCATTGGCGCTGTATGTCGCAGCCAGCAAGCGCAGCACCCGCTGCTTATCCAGTGCGGCCTGACGCAAGCCCTGTGCCGCGTTCTCCGGCAGCTTGACGATGGAGATATAACCTAAGGTCGGATTATCGATACCCATCGCAAAACCAGCCATGCCCTGGTCAAAGATACGTGGACGTTCTTCCTCGCACGCATAATAGAGCTGACGTGCGGTCCATACCCTGTCTTCATCGCGCCATGCGATGGCGGCATGCGAATAACGTATCTGGAAGCGTGACAGGTCGAGGCCGGAACGGCTGATCAGGACAGTATCAGTGTTTGCACCCGCCAACTCTTCACGCACCACACCAGCAAAGCGCAGGATGCGGTCTTGCTGTGCTGCCGTGAGTTGATGTGCACGATCACAGAAATTGGATGCCGCCGATGCACCGGAAGCAGCATATGCGGCGCTGGGGATGGTAACTGCGCCAACAAGTGTCAGCGCTGTTAGAAGGAATTGCCCGAACCTCACAGACCAACTATGCGCGGGGTGAGTTCTTCATGCCATTTGTCAGCCAGCACCAGATAAAAAGCTTCGCGCGTATCGCTGCGCGCAAATTCCAGTCCATATACGCGGTTCTGTGCGTAGACCAGGTCGCCACGACCCAAGCCTTGTTTATCGAGGATATTGGCTGGCAGGTCGAGTACGATGCGTTGCTGCGAAGCATCGGCCTGCATGGTCACGCGGCGGAAATCAGCACGCTCCGGTGCTTCAGCGACGTCGATGATGCGGTAGTCGCCGTCTGCACGTTTTTCATCCTTGCTCGAACTGTCGCTGGATTCATGCAGTGATGCAGAGACGCTACCACTGGATGCAGAACCTGCACTCGACGCCGATGACGGCAAACTCTCTGCATGCGCCTGTAGCGCAAGACTACTTATTGCAGCAAGGCAAGCAAGACGTAAACTAACTGGTAAGTTCATGGGGGAGACTCCTTTTTTATTTCATCGGACCGGGATAAGTCTTCTGACCACACAGTGTGCATCAGAGTTCTCAAGGCAGCTCATGTCCAGATCTTATATTGTCCGGCGCTCCGGCGGAATTAAATCTCGGTTAAATTTACCGCTAAAGAAAAAAGCCCGCTGTTAGCGGGCTTTTTGTTTGGGACAAGGATTCAACCTGGATCAGGCTGCAGCGCGCAGTGTCTTCGCCGCTGCCACCATATTATTCAGTGCTGGCAGCACTTCCGCCCATTGACGTGTTTTCAGACCACAGTCCGGATTCACCCACAGGCGTTCCGCCGGCACACGCTCCGCCGCTTTCTTCATCAGTTGCACCATGTGCTCCTGCGTCGGAATATTCGGCGAATGGATGTCGTAGACACCAGGTCCGATCTCGTTCGGATAGTTGAAGTTGTCGAATGCATCGAGCAATTCCATATCCGAACGCGATGTTTCGATCGTGATCACGTCTGCATCCATATCGGCGATCGACGCAATGATGTCATTGAACTCCGAATAGCACATATGGGTATGGATTTGCGTTTCGTCTTCCACACCATTCGCCGTGATGCGGAATGATTCGACCGCCCAGTCCAGGTATTCCTGCCATTGCGACTTGCGCAGTGGCAAACCTTCACGCAATGCAGCTTCATCAATCTGGATCACATGCACACCGGCTTTTTCCAGATCCAGCACTTCTGCACGAATCGCCAGCGCCAGTTGTTTGCACGATACCGAGCGTGGCTGATCATCACGGACGAAAGACCAGTTCAACATGGTGACCGGGCCGGTGAGCATGCCCTTCATTGGCTTCTTGGTCAGCGATTGCGCATAGGTGCTCCACTCGACTGTCATCGCTTGTGGACGGCTGATGTCGCCGAACAGGATAGGTGGTTTGACGCAACGCGAACCATAAGACTGTACCCAGCCGAACTGACTGAAAGCATAGCCTTGCAGTTGTTCGCCAAAGTATTCAACCATGTCGTTACGCTCGGCTTCACCATGCACCAGGACGTCAAGTCCCAATGTCTCCTGCTCACGCACACTGCGTTCGATCTCGGCCTGCATTGCAGTTTTGTAGCTTGCATCATCCAGACGGCCAGCCTTGAATTCGCTACGGGCGTGACGGATTTCAGCGGTTTGCGGGAAGGAACCGATGGTCGTGGTCGGATAAGCTGGCAATTTGAGCAAGGCAGCCTGCTTCTTCGCACGCAGTGCATAGGTGCTGTCGCGTTTGCCCAGGCCTGCATCGATCTTGGCGAT
Source organism: Herminiimonas sp. (assembly GCA_040393485.1). GTDB lineage: Bacteria > Pseudomonadota > Gammaproteobacteria > Burkholderiales > Burkholderiaceae_D > Oxalicibacterium. The sequence continues at coordinate 3,537 of JBEBUE010000023.1, read as the reverse complement.
AGCGGCTTGCACCGCCGGATTGTTGACACGTGGCGACGCACGGCGTGCTGCCAGCGCTGCCTTGTTCTCTGCCAGCTCAGCTTTAACCGAGTCGCGACCGTTACACAGTGCTTTACCGAGCACACGCAATTCATCCAGCTTCTGTATCGCATAGGCGAGCCAGGACTTGATCTCTGCATCCAGTTTTTGTTCGCTGTTCAAATCGACAGGCACGTGTAACAAGGAGCACGAAGGTGCGACCCACAGGCGTTCACCCAGACGTTTTGCCAATGGCTCTACCCAGTCCAGCACTGCAGTCAGATCAGTTTTCCAGATGTTACGACCGTTAATCACGCCCAGCGACAGGACTTTGTCCGCGCCCAGCAAGTCGATCAGCGGCAATACATCATCACGACCATTGATGGCATCGATGTGCAGGCCCGCAACCGGCAGGCTGGCTGCCAGCGTGCGGTTTTCCAGTAATTGACCGAAGTAAGTCGCCAGCAGCAATTTGACACGGCTGTTTTTCAGTTGCTCGTAAGCAGCCTTGAACGCGTTTTGCCAATCGCTATCCAGTTCGGTGACGAGTATAGGCTCATCGATCTGCACCCACTCCACTCCCTGTGCTGCCAGCGCGTCCAGCAATTGCGCATAGACCGGCAACAAACGTGGCAGCAAAGCCAGTTTGTACAAATCGTCCTTGGCTTTGCCTTGCGCTAGGTAAGTGATAGGGCCGATGATGACAGGCTTGGCTTGTACGCCTTGCGCCCTGGCTTCTGCCAATTGCTCCAACAGGCGGGTGGTGTCCAGTTTGAATTCGGTTGCAGCTGTGAACTCCGGCACGATGTAGTGGTAATTGGTATCGAACCACTTGGTCATTTCACCGGCAGCAACGCCGCCGCAGCAAGCGCCATGTTCTTCCGCACCGTGTGCCGAACGACCACGGGCAACGCGGAAGTAGTTGTCCAGCGCATCGCCGTGGAAACCCCGTACGCGCTCCGGCAGATTGCCCAGCGTGAAGCTCATATCGAGCATTTGATCGTAGAAAGCAAAGTCACCAACCGGAACCAGATCCAGCCCGGCCTGATCGGTCCAATGGCGTTTGCGCAGTTGTGCACCCAGCTCTTTCAGGGCGTCGCGCGAGGACTCGCCCTTCCAGTAAGATTCCAGTGCAAATTTCAATTCACGCTTTGCGCCAATACGCGGAAAGCCCAGGTTATGTATGGTGGTCATGGTTCGCTCCAAAAAACTAGAACAAGCATGGTAGGCCGCACGATACATGAAGTAAAATGGTATTATCTCAGACATACATGAATTTTACTCATAGATTAAGTGAGGCATATGCTAGAGCGCATCCATTTGGCCGTCGTGCTGGAAGTTGAAAAACAAGGTTCGCTGACCGGCGCGGCCAACGTTTTGCATGTCACGCAATCGGCGCTAAGCCACAGCATGAAGAAGCTGGAGCAGCAACTCGGCACCGACATCTGGGTGCGTGAAGGTCGCGCACTACGGCTGACGCAAGCGGGGCAATATCTGCTGGCTGTCGCCAATCGCGTGCTGCCGCAACTGACCCTGGCAGAGGATAAATTGCGCCAGTTTTCGCAAGGTGAACGCGGTACCTTGCGCATAGGCATGGAATGCCACCCTTGCTATCAATGGCTGCTGAAAGTGGTATCGCCTTACCTGGGCGCCTGGCCTGATGTTGATGTCGACGTGAAGCAGAAATTCCAGTTCGGCGGCATCGGTGCGCTGTTTGCATATGAAATCGATTTGCTGGTCACCCCTGATCCTCTTTACAAACCCGGCCTGCGCTTCGAACCCGTCTTCGACTATGAGCAGGTCTTAGTAGTACCGCGTTACCACGCACTGGCCAAGGTGAAGTATGTCGAGCCCGAACAATTGATGAACGAAGTCCTCATCACTTACCCTGTTGCAACCGACCGGCTGGATATTTACAACCAGTTCCTACTACCGGCCGGTATCACACCCAAGCGCCACAAGACGATAGAGACGACCGACATCATGCTGCAAATGGTTGCCAGCGGTCGTGGCGTGGCAGCATTACCGCGCTGGCTGGTGCAGGAGTACAGCAGCAAAATGGACGTCGTACCCGTGCGCCTGGGGCCGGACGGTATCGCCAAACAAATTTTCCTCGGCGCCCGTGAAGCGGACCTCGATACCGACTACCTGCAAGCCTTTATTGCACAGGCGCGGGAGCCCGTGGCGTCGTTTAATACAGGGGAAAAAACATAAGGCCGGGCACCGCCTGGACCAGCGTAAGCTGGCTGTCCGGCGCGGTCTTTCTGGTATCCTTGCGCGCTGGATGTTGAAAATTCGCTGCACATAGCAGTACCCGCAAGTACCCCGTCCCTGTACCGGTTTTCCCCATGTTTCCGGGCAATCAGGCAGTCGCAGGCACAAGTTCATATCGTCATACGGCTCCCGTATAGCGCTAGTTTTAAAGGCAGTGCATGGCATCTTGCACGCCTGAGTTGGAAATTTACATTTAACGCTTTTAGATAAATTGAGGGATAGATAAAAATGAAATGTGCATTGGTAGGTTCGCGCTATTTCGGCGCCTTGGTATTTGAGACGCTGCGCAAGGAAGAAGGCATCGAATTCACCAGCGTCGTCGCGCCGTCAGAAGATGACCGCCTGGCTCAAGCTGCCCGCGCTGCCGGTGTCCCGCTGCATATCATGGAAAATCCGCGCTTTGTACCAGGCGAAGCAATCGCAGAAGGTACCGACGTCATCCTCGCCGCCCACACTCATGCCCGCGTCAGCGATGAAGCACTGGCACGCGCACGCCTCGGCGGCATCGGTTACCACCCATCGCTCTTGCCTAGGCACCGTGGCATTGCCGCAGTTGAATGGACCATCCTCGAAGGCGACCCTATCGCTGGCGGCTCCATCTATCACCTGGCCGACGGCTGGGATGCCGGTGCGATTGCAGCGCAAGACTGGTGCTTCGTTGAAAAAGGCGAAAGCGCACGTGAACTGTGGGAGCGTGCACTCGCACCTATGGGCCTGAAACTGCTGAGCCAGGTCATCCACTACGCGGCTGAACACAATGCACTGCCGGCGTTCGAGCAAGACCAACGCTTCGCAACCAAGGCACCGATGATCCGTCGCTCCGTGGTGCTGGCAGAAGAAGTCGAATCCAATACCGTTGCCCTCATCGTTTCCATCGTCGGTACTGATCGTCACGGCATCGTGCGCTCGCTGGCAGAACGTGCAGAACGCTATGGCGCAAACTGGGCCGCCAGCCGCATGACACGTTTGGCAGGTGAATTCGCCGGTATGGTGCACTTCGAAGTCCCACGTGAAAACGCTGATGCATTGACCAATGCATTGCGCAGTCTGGACTCCAGCGGCCTGCAAGTAGTCGTGGCGAAGAGTGATGGCGCGAATCTGTCCGACTCGATCAAGAGCGTCGAACTTGAGCTGGTCGGCGACGACCGCGTCGGCATCGTCAGCAGCCTGACCAAGATGCTGGCCGAACGCAATATCAGCATCGAAAGCATCCACACCGAAATCGTCCGCAGCGGCGTCTCCGGT
>JBEBUE010000022.1:0-14522 GCA_040393485.1 Herminiimonas sp. | reverse complement strand
ACTGTGACGAGCCCGGTTGCCTGAAAGCGTGTCCGGCTCCGGGTGCCATCATCAAGTACACCAATGGCATCGTCGATTTCATCAGCGAACATTGCATAGGGTGCGGCAACTGCGTAATCGGTTGTCCGTTCGACGTACCGCGCATCAGCAAGAAAGATGACAAAGCCTATAAGTGTTCATTGTGTTCGGATCGCGTCACCGTCGGTCTTGAGCCTGCGTGTGTCAAGGCATGCCCGACTGGCGCCATCCGTTTCGGCAGCAAGGAAGATATGCATACTTTTGCAGCCGAGCGTGTGGTGGACTTGAAGGAACGTGGCTATGACAAGGCTGGTGTTTATGATCCGCAAGGCGTCGGCGGCACACATGTAATGTATGTACTGCAGCATGCGGACAAGCCGAATCTCTATCACGGCCTGCCGGAAAATCCGAGCATCAGCCCACTGGTGTCCTTGTGGAAAGGCGCTGCCAAACCATTGGCGGTAGCGGCCATGATAGGCGCGACGATTGCCGGCTTCTTCCACTACATCAAGGTCGGTCCGCTGGATGCAGATGCTGACGACGACCATGCAAGCAAACCGCCTGCAGCGCCAAATGACGGCGCTGAAAAGCATAACGCAGATATAGTCTGAGGAGTAGCGACATGGCAAAAATCATAGAACGTTATCCGGACCGTACCCGCATGAATCACTGGGCCGTTGCCTTCCTGTTTATCTGTGCAGGTCTGACGGGGCTGGCGATCTTCCATCCGTCCATGTATTTCTTTAGTGCCTTGTTTGGTGGCGGCTCATGGACACGTATCCTGCATCCGTTCTTCGGGGTCTTGATGGTGCTTGGTTTTGTATTCCTGTTCCTGCAAGTCTGGCGCGACAATTTTTGGACGCGTGAAGACAGTGAATGGGTCAAAAAAGCGCCTGAGCTGCTGAAAGGTAACGAGGAGGGCATGCCGGCCGTTGGTAAATACAATGCCGGGCAAAAAGTCGTGTTTTGGTTATTTGGTATCAGCCTGGTCCTGCTGTTTGTGACTGGCTTCATGTTCTGGCAACCGTGGTTTGCTAATTTCTTCCCGATAGTGGTGCGCAGAATTGCTGTATTGATCCATGCGATAGCCGCGACCGTGCTCATCCTGAGCGTCATCATCCACGTCTATGCGGCGATCTGGGTCAAGGGCTCGGTGCAAGCGATGACACGCGGTACAGTCAGCGAAAAATGGGCACGCAAACATCATCTGCTTTGGTACAGGAAAATCAGTGGCGAAAAATAATGTTTGAGAGCACAATCGGTTCATGACCATCAGCCAAGCACGTCCACTGCTCAGTCCTGAAGAGATTGCCGTCCGCGCCGGACAACAGGTTCCCCACCTGCACATGCCGGCACGTTCGGATGTGTTTTCCGCACGCGAAACGCGCTTGCGGCAGCACGCTGCATCCCATGCGATGCAGGATTTTTTGGTTTTCGCCTCCGAAGTTGCGCATGCCCAGCATCTGTCCCTGCAAGCTTATCCGGCAGTCGCTTTGCCGGATGCAAATGCACTGGATGCAGCGCGTGACACGGCACAAGCTCCGCTACCTGCAGCCTTATGGCCCCGCGATCCCTCATGGCGTACCGCTTTGCGCAGCATGCTCGATAATTTGCTGCCGCGCCTGGCTAATAATCCGGCACAGGCCGTCGTGCTGGAATTGCAGCAAATGAACGATCAGGAGATGGAGTTGCAGGCCGATCGTCTGCTCAATAACATCATGTTCGGCCTCAATCTCGCGACGGCACCTTTGATCGCCGCCGGTTTGCAGGTGTATTGGACGCACATGCTGCTGGCAACGTTGGCCGCACGCGGTGACGACAAGCTGGCACCGTTCGGACGCATAGGGGATTCCACCCGTTGTCCTTGCTGCGGCAGTTTGCCGACTGCTTCGGTTTCACGGGTTGATGGTGAGGGTAATTATCGCTATCTGCATTGTTCGCTATGCTCGCTGCAATGGCATATGGTACGCATCAAGTGCAGTCACTGCGAAGGCACCAAAGGCATACACTACCATTCGCTACAGGCGGCCGATGCTGCTGATGCTGCTTCAGGCAACACGGTATCGAAAGCAGCGATAGAAGTAGAAACCTGCGACGAGTGTAACCATTACCTCAAAATTGTCCGCATGGAACGTGACATCGCCTCAGAGCCGGTAGCCGACGATCTCAGTTCCGTCATACTCGATTTGTTAATTTCCGAAGCCGGGTATCAGCGACACGGCGTCAACTTGCTGCTCTTGTTCGGCGACCCGGAAGTGGCTGGCAGCGACGACGGCGGAGGTGGCTAATGGCGGCGACCGGAGAGTCCGTGGTGCACGGCTTGAAGGCCAGTCCGCAGGATCTGCCTTCGATCGATAAATTATTGCGATTGCCGTCAGTCCAGCCTTTGCTCACAGCACATGGCCATACACTGGTTGCCACGCAAGCGCGCGTACTGCTCGACAATTTGCGTGTACAGGCATTGGCGGGCAGCCTGCAACAGATCGATATCCAAACCGATACATTAGGCACCAGGCTGGCCCTGGCGATAGAGGAACGCCTCGCGCCCCGCATGCGCCGGGTACTTAATCTGACGGGTACCGTCATCCATACCAACCTAGGTCGTTCTGTATTGCCACAGGCCGCAATACGCCATCTGACGGCGATGATGGAAGGCCCCAATAACCTCGAATACGATCTAGTCGACGGCGGGCGTGGTGATCGTGACAGCATCGTGGAAGGCTTGCTGTGCGATATCACGGGTGCTGAAGCCGCAACGGTCGTGAATAACAATGCTGCCGCGGTATTGCTATCGATCGCTGCGCTGGCCGGTGGCCGTGAAGTAATCGTGTCACGCGGCGAGCTGGTCGAGATAGGCGGCGCTTTCCGCATGCCGGATGTCATGGCCAGTGCAGGTGCCATCATGGTTGAGGTCGGCACCACCAATCGTACCCATCTGGCTGATTACGAACGTGCAATCAATGAACGCACTGCGATGCTGATGAAGGTGCATACCAGTAATTATGCAGTCGAAGGTTTTACCTCGTCGGTTGCAGAAGCGCAGCTGGCGGTGCTGGCGCGCGAACGTCATGTTCCGCTGGTCACAGACCTCGGCAGCGGCTCGCTGATTGATATGGCGCAGCTAGGTTTGCCGCAGGAACCAACACCGCAACAAATGCTCGCGGCGGGCTGTGGCGTCGTAACCTTCTCCGGCGACAAATTGCTCGGCGGTCCGCAGGCTGGCCTGATCGTCGGTGAGCGCGACCTGATCAGCAAGATACGCAAATTCCCGATGAAGCGCGCCTTGCGCTTATCCAAGCTGCCTTTGGCTGCGCTGGAAGCAACGCTCACGCTTTATCTGCAGCCGGAATTGTTGACACGTGATTTGCCTACGCTGCGCTGGCTTACACGTACACCGGAACAGGTGACAGCCACGGCGCAAGCCTTGCTGGCACCGCTGGCTGCAGCGCTGGAGCCGCGTTATACAGTGAGCCTGCAAAGCATGCAGAGCCAGATCGGCTCCGGCTCCTTGCCGGTAGATCGCTTGCCGTCGGCCGGGCTGGCCATCGCACCTGTGTTGTCTGCCAAACGGGGAACAGGTACCGCACTGGATAATCTGGCGACTGTTTTGCGCAGCCTGCCGGTACCCATCATAGGACGCGTGGCCGATGATTGCCTGCTGCTGGATTGCCGCTGCCTGGATGATGCAACGGATGTATTGACGCAACTCGCAACCCTACGCGCGAGAATGGTATGAACAGCGATGTGAGGCGCCGATGATAGTGGGGACTGCCGGGCACATCGATCATGGCAAGAGTGCGCTGGTGCGCGCACTGACTGGGCAGGAAGGTGATCGCTTGCCGGAGGAGAAGCGGCGCGGCATCACAATAGAACTGGGCTATGCATTTATGCTGGCGGCGAATGGCCGCCTGATCGGTTTCGTCGATATGCCGGGCCACGAGAAGCTGGTGCGCACCATGGTCGCAGGCGCCAGCGGTATCGATTTCGCCCTGCTGCTGGTCGCCGCAGACGACGGCATCATGCCGCAAACCATAGAGCACTTGAGTATCTTGTCTTTGCTGGGCGTGCAAAGAGGCGCTGCCTTGATTACCAAGATAGATCAGGTTGATGAACAGTTGCAGCAAGAAAGGGTGGGGCAGGTACAAGCCCTGTTGGCAGAAGCTGGTCTCCCTGATTATCCGGTCATGTGCGTGTCGGCCTTGCGGGGCGATGGCATAGACGCGTTGCGTGACTTATTGCAGAACGAAGCCGCACGCATGCCGCCTGTTGTTGCCAGCGAAAACGCCTTTCGGATGGGGCTGGACCGGGTGTTTACGCTGGATGGTATAGGCACGGTGGTGGCAGGCAGCATAGCGCAAGGACTGGTCAATATCGGAGAAATGCTGTGCCTGGCACATGCGCCGGATAAGACCTATCGGGTACGTAGCCTGCATGTACATGGTCAACATGTAGAGCATGCTTTTGCCGGCCAACGTTGTGCGGTTGGCCTGGTCGGACTGGAGCGCAGTGCGGTCGAACGTGGGCAGATGCTATGCGATCCGCGCATTGCCCTAAGCAGCGAACGCATGGATGTATTCCTGCAAGTAGCGAGCACTGAGCTGACACCATTACGTTCGGGTACCTTGGTGCACCTGCATCTGGCGACGCAGGAATGCATGGCTTCGGTCGCGATACTCGGGCAGCCTGCGCTGGCGCCGGGCGAATCCGGCCTGGCGCAACTAGTCATGCAAACACCCATCAATGCCTGGCATGGTGACAAATTTATCGTGCGCGATGCATCGGCCAATCGTACCGTCGCGGGTGGTAGCGTATTGGATACCCATGCGCCTGCGCGCTACCGCCAAACACCGCAGCGTCTTGCCTACCTGCAGACGCAGCGCAGTGCGGATGCGGCACAACGTCTGCAAGGCGCGCTGGCGCATGCGCCGTTTGGTGTAAATAGCGCGGAGTGGCTGCGCAGTGCGGGCTTGCGTGACTGGCCTTTTGATCCTGATGCGCTGGATGGCATTGTCTTTGGACGCGACCGGGAGTGGGCGATTGCGCAGGAACGGTTGCAGGAAAATGAACTGACGCTCATCCGGGTATTGCAGGACTTTCATGCCAAGTATCCGGAAGACATAGGGCCGGATCTGCAAAGAGCACGTCGGCTCGCCATGCCGCGCATGCCGGAAGCCTTGTGGATGCAATTAATTGATCGTATGGCCGCGCATGAAGTGCTGGCCACGCGTAATGGCTTCCTGCACCTGGCAGAACATGGCGTGCAATTGCAGGCAGCAGAAAAAATTGTGGCAGAGCGTGCCTTACCCTTGCTGCTGGAAGGTAATTTTGATCCGCCGTGGGTACGGGATATAGCCGATGCAATCAAGCAGCCGGAGTCGCAGGTACGACATGTTTTTGTCCGTCTGGCGAAAGCGGGGGAGGTGTTCCAGATCGTTAAGGATTTGTATTACCATCCAACTGTCATACACAAGCTGGCGTCCCTGGTGCGCGAGATACACAAGCGTGACGGCAACGTAACAGCTGCAAATTTTCGTGATGCTACCGGATTGGGACGTAAACGTGCGATCCTGATTCTGGAGTTCTTTGACCGGATAGGTTTCCTGCGGCGCGTTGATGACAAACATTTGCTGCGCCCTGGAACAGCATTATTTCCCACAGGGGAGTGAAGTAAGTATGGAAGGAAATCGTCCCTGGTGGGGCGGCTGGGCTTCAAACCCAGTTGGTGGCGCCATGCGTCGCCGGGTGGGTTCGACTCCCGCTTCCTTCCGCCAAGATTCCGCTCAGCGCGTCATCACGCGCCTGAGGCCAAAACTGATGGCATCGACCGCGCAGACCAGCGCCAGCATCGCAACAATCACGCTGGCCGCCTGCTGCATCTGAAACAGCGACAAATGATACTTCAGCATTTGTCCCAGACCGCCAGCCCCGACCACGCCGAGAATGGCTGCAGCGCGGATATTGTTTTCCCAGCGATATAAAACGTAGGACATCATTTGCGGGCTACTCTGCGGCAAAGTCGCGTACAGGAATGCAGCAATAGGATGCGTGCCATTGATACGCAGGGAGGCTTCGGGCAAAGGCGGGCAATTCTCTAAAGTGTCGGCGAACAAGCGCCCGAGCACGCCTATCGTATGTATGGTCAGCGCGAGCGTACCGGCAAACGGTCCCAGCCCCGCGGCTATCAGCAGGACGGCTGCCCATACCAGTTCGGGAATCGAGCGCAAGACATTCAGTATGCCGCGCGTCAACACCCGTGCTGTCTCGCCGAAACGACCACTGGCAGGCAAGCTCAGCAACAAGCCAAAGAAAGCGGCGAGCAAAGTACCGATAGCCGACATCGCCAGGGTTTCCAGCGTTGCGTAAGCAATCTTTTCCAGAAAGGTCGGAGCCAGCTCCGGCGGCGTAAAACCGCGCAGGAATTCAACACTAGTGCGGACGGCGTCATGGCTGAAGAAGTCGCGCCATTTCAATGGCAATGAAACAAAGCTAGCTATGATCAGCAACACAATCCCCAGCAACAAAGCCATGGTCGTCCACGCTGTTTTTGGTGCTTGCGGCATTGCGCCAGGAGAATGATTCTTCATTCCAGCCTCCGCCGCAGCATCGCCGACACGCCATCGGCGCAAGCGACCAGTAATACAAATACCAGCAGCATAGTGCACAGCTCATCCCCGGCCATCATCTTCATCGATTCATCCATACGCTGCCCAAGCCCCCCAGCCCCGACAAAACCCATTACGACTGAACCGCGTATCGCGCATTCCCAGCGATAAACGGTATAGGAAACCAGTTCGGATGCAGAGGAGGGCAGTGCGCCGTACAGGAAAGCACCGAGACGCGTACTGCCATTTTGCAGCAACGTATCGGATGCAGAAGAGTCGGATGATTCCAGGATGTCGGCATAGACTTTGCCCAGCATGCCGCAATAGGTCAATGCAATCGCGACTACCCCGGCAGTCGGCCCCAGGCCGACAATGCGTACCAACAGCAATGCCCACACCAGCTCAGGCACGCTACGCAACAGCACCAGTAACCAGCGTACTAACTGGCGGACCATCCTGCCCAGGGGAGCTACGCGTCCCGTGCCTACCCGTGAAATAGAAAGACGCTCGGTCGCCAGCAAGGTCATCGGTATCGCACCCAGCAAGGCTAGCGTCATGCCAGCGGTCGCCATGGCTACCGTTTCCCAGGTCGCGGCTGCGACCATTTGCAGGAACTCGGCTGAATGGGCTGGCGGGAAGAAAGTGGTCAGGAACTTCCACGTTGCTTGCAGGCTTTGCTGGTCAAACAAAATCCATGGTTTGAATTCAGCGAATACCAGCATCGGCCACAGCACGATGAGCACCACCACAAAGCCCGCGACGCGATTGCGCCAGGCCGGGTCGCGGTGTGTCATGGCGATGGTTGGGGCTGGGTTCATATGACCTGGTGTCATCAGCAGCGTGGCGGAATAGCGTTGGGAATCAGGACGGGCTCGCCAGGCTCGACATCAGCTGTCACGGTTTTTTCGCTATTGCGATACAGCGCTTCTATCATCGTGTCGCTGACGGCTTCTTTAGGCGCATCAAAGACGATACGCCCGTCACGCAGACCGACGATGCGCGTGAAATGGGCGCGTGCCAACTCGACCTGATGCAGACTACAGATCAACGTTGCCCGGCGCTGGCGGGCTTCCTCTTGCAGCACCGCCAGTGTTTGCAAGGACAAGGCAGGATCCAGTGCAGATAAAGGTTCATCCACCAGGAATACTTCCGCTCGCGATACCAGCGCCCGCGCCATGCCGCAGCGCTGCCTTTCTCCACCTGATAAGCGGTCAACGCGCGCATACAGCTTGTCTTGCAGATTAAAACGGGACAGGGCTTCGTATGCAATCTCAGGGGCGATCGGCCGCACCAGCGAACGCATGGCTTGCCATAAACTCCATTGCGGCAGATAGCCTGCCAGTACTGCATTGACGACCCGCTGCCGCGGCGGCAAAGGAGGCGTCTGGGGTGCGAGGAATAAACGTGAGCGCAAGGCATGACGTTCACCGCTGGAAAGTTGCCAGGGATTCGTGCCGAGGATGCTCAGACTGCCGGATTCAGGCGTCAACGCACATGCCAGCGTGTGCAAAAGACTGGTTTTCCCCGCGCCGGATGGGCCTATCAAGGCCAATTGCTCGCCTTGGGCGACAGATAAATTCAGTTCACGCAAGGCCAGCGAAGATCTGGCTGCGCCACTGTGGTGGACAGAAATATTGTGCAGTTGAATAGTCATGCCGATCAATCAGACAAGATACAAATGAAAATCGGACAGCGTCACCCCCGGACCGGGGGCGACGCTGAAGACTATGTTATTTCAATAAGCCGGCGTTGCGTGCGGCGGCTTCGATGGCAGTGTAGTTGGCTGCCTTGGTTGGAATGAAGCGCGTTGCGCGCTGCAACTCAAGGATTTCCTTGCCTTCCGGATCGTTGCTATTGAGCGCCAGGAAAGCATCCGTCAGTTTCTTCTGCGTGACCGGATTCATATCGGCACGCACACTCCAGTTGTAATCGTAGTAGCCAGGCGTGGTGTAGAACACACGTACCGCTTTCGGATCAACCTTGCCGGAAGAAACCAGTTTTTCCCATACCGAGATATTCAGCGCACCGGCATCGACCTTGCCGCCGGCGACCGCAGCGACCGTCGCATCATGCGCACCGGAGAAAGATACGCGCTTCATATCCGTATCGGGATTGATCTTTGCCTGCAGCAGGAAGGAGCGCGGCATCAGGTGGCCGGAAGTCGAGGACTCAGAACCAAAGCTGAAGTTCTTACCCTTCAAGTCTTCCAGTTTATTAATCGAATTATTGGTGGTGATAAAGACTGAGCGGAATTTTTCATCTTCCTCACGCTGGACCAGCGGAACGATCTTGCCGCCGCTGCGTACATTTGCTTGCACAAAGGTGAAACCACCGAACCAGACCATGTCGAGTTTGTTATTGATCAAACCTTCGACCGAAGCGGCGTAATCCGTAACTGGCGTGAACTCAACCTTCATGCCCAGCTTTTTCTCCAGATAAGTACCGAGCGGCTTGAACTTGCGCTGCAGTTCGGTTGGTGCTTCGTCAGGGATGGCGGATACGCGTAAAACTTGCTGAGCATGTACCAGACTGGCCGTGCTCAGCATCAGCGTGGTAAGGAGGGCGGTCAGTAAAACCGGGAGTTTGGGCAGACGAATCATTTAACACCTCATAGTAAGGGTAGGGCGTGAATAAGGATTTCAACGTCTATGCAAAAAAATTTGAAGCGAACTTTGAAACAAACTTTGAAGCGACACGTGACGCGAACTATGTTGCGAGCAGCGCTACGAACTCAGGAACAACGGGGAAATGCGACAGCAAACAGAGATTAGTCTTTAAATGTATTTGCAGATGTCGATGTTGCCTACAAGTGTGGACGAATGCAACCTTAAATTGCAGATCGGCATGGCAACCTACTGCACAGCGAGGTTTTATGCGGCTTTGCAGCATCTATGTCTAATGTTTACAGCTGATTCAGCTGACTAAAGAACACATACTTAACAGCTGTTTCATTTCAAAACTTTGGACGATTATTCCACAACGGTATGATCATTAAATACTTTTGCCGGGCAAGCCAGCAGAATCCATTTCAGACCAATTTAAAGGGAGGTTTGAGATGAAAAGCGTAAAGTATCTGATGCAGGTCCAGGAAAAACACGAATTGAAAAATGATGCAGCCTTAGCTGACAAACTAAAGATCACACGCAGCGCGATCAGCTTGTATAAGAGCGGTCAACGCATCATGGATGAAGATACCTGCCTCAAGGTTGCGGTAGCACTGAAGCTGGATAATCCGCTGGAAATATTAATGGCGGCAGGTGCCGACAGGGCAAAAAAAACCGGCAAAAAATCCATCTGGAGCTACTTTGCCCGCAAGAAGGCTAAAGCGGTATTTCAGTAATAATGTGCGGCGAGTGATGCCTTCTCGGCACGAGCTTGCAAACGGTTGATGCGCCAAACGGTGTCATCAACCCTGCCAACTTTGCTTTCTAGAATGCGTAACCTACCCCTGCGCTAATCGTCGTATAGCCCGTCCTGCTATCCGGCTCCCAGGTAACTGTGCCACCCACCGGATAATTGCCACTTGCTCCGTACTTAAACGCGGAGTAATTGATGCCGACGTTCCCCCTGAATTTTTGCGTAAACGCGTAATCAGCCGACAGGCCGACCTTGTACAGGTTGGAATTTCCCAATCCGCCAGAAAAGCCTAAGGGACCGTTCACGCTGATATCGGAACTAAACGTCCTGCCTATCAGCGCATTGGCACTCAACACCAGGCGTGGCATGGGCGAGTACTGGGCGAGGGCGCCTATGCCATAGTAATTATTGGTATAGGTCTCGCCCTGATTCACAGCGCGCTTCCACTCGTGACGGCCAACTTCAAGGAAGGGGGTGAACATGCTGCTCTGGTTCACACTGAAGCCTTTACCCCAGCGCAGGCTATAGTCGGTTAGTGTTGCATCGTTCTGCTGCACGGCAGAGCCAAACACACCGCCGGTCAAACGCGAACCTGTGTAATCGGTATGCCCTTTATTCCTGCTGTATTGGAACTGCAGATAGTCGTTCCCGAACAACCAATCCTGCATGACCGAGGCCGAAACCGCAAAGCCGGGAACCCAGCCTTTTTCCGTATTCAATTTGCCGACCGTCGTGCCGAATCGGCCGTCATTGGTTTCGGTGTAATCGACATAGCTGGAAATGCCTTGTATCCCGATTTGATTATTCGAGGATTTGATTTCCTGGATTTGTGCGAGGGCGCTGAGGCAAGAGACAGATGAGACTACAAAAACAATTGCTTTGCAGATATTCATGGCAGTCTCCTGAGAGATTGGATGAGTGTTGCTTAAATTGCAGTTAACCACAGTTAAGCACAAGATAGCGATGATTGCTATCCATATCGATCCTAATGTTTTACTTCAATTTCCACGTGATAAGTTATTGATTAAATTTAAAAATATTAAATTTCCGTCGTGTTGAAGCTCACGCAAATACTGAGTAACTAGCGAAAATAAAAGTGCGCCGACCTCGTCGGGTAGAAGGCTCCTCTATATAGATGCAACTCAGCTGAATATTCGAATTCACGCTGTCACTGGTGGGCATTGCAACGGTGTGGTCACTGCGGACATTATGTCCTAGGGCTTTATGTCCAATGTTGATCGCTATTCACTTGACCTAAAATAAACCGTCTTCAATAGAAACATCATGCAGCGTTTCGAGGGAATGAACCTCACGCCAGATAGCTTCAAGTAATAGCCTGGAAATACTCAAAATGACGGAAATGACGGACTGGACCCCCATAGTATTCGTAACCTTCAAGTTTCTCGTACTCGGCATCGGCATGTTCTTCGCCATCAAGTGGCATTACGATCAAGGGAAGAAACAGAAGGAAATGGAGAAGCGTGCGGTGCTACGCGCAAGCGGCACGGTTGCCATAGTCTTTGCGCTATCGCTCATGGGCTTGGTGTTCGTTACTTTCGTTCTTGCCAAGAAGCTTGGTTTGGATTTGAGTCTCTGATATCCGTTTAAAGAGCCCGGAACTTCAAAAAGCGTTGGCCTTTGTACTCCAACTCTCCAGCAAATGCGAAGCCAAGTCTGGCTAGCCCCCTGAATCGAGAACGGCTCGGCGGCAACATGATTGTCACCGAGCTAATGCCGAGTTCAATCCGACGGCTCATGCAACTGCGAACGATCTCGGCTCCATGCCCCCAATACTTGGGGAGTAACACCAACGCAAAATCGGCCTCGTCCTCTTCCTTCTGGAACCCACCCCAGCCAGCAAAACTGCCATCAATCCGGATCGACCACGGCCCATAACCATTCATCTGCCATTGCGCGTCCTTGCCTTTCGCCCATTCAGCAATAGTGGCTTCCGTCCAGGCCCCATCATCGAGAGGCATATGACGAATCACATCCGGGTGATTCAGCAGAACAGTCCATTCATCGATAGAAATGTCGGAGAATGAGTGCAGGGTAAAGGCCATATTTGAGCTAGTGAACTTGAAAGACAGCAGGGTCCTGCGGACTGTTTGGCTGGAGATCATTCGCGTAAATTACGGGCGTCATGATCGCGGCTTACAGTAAATCGAGGCATGACATTTTAAGACCAATTTAGTAGGGAAGAAGGGCACCGGCAAATCAAAGTTGCTTGTTCAGCGTATTCATGAATACTTGAGCGAAGGGAAGAGGGTGGCCACCAAGATCGATATTGACCTGGTGGTGATGTGCAAGCCCATGTCGCGCATGACGCTGGTTCGCTTACCTGACAAGCCGCTTGCTTCTGACCTAGAGATGATGGGCGCTGGCAATAAAACCTATGACGAGGATTTGAAGGAACAACCGAAAGAGGCATTTTTCTATCGTCTGGTACATAGCCTAGTAACAACTAGGCAGCGCCCCAAGCCTGTCATTAAGGCGCCTCATCCGATTGTTGCGCTGATCACGAAGTTACCGCCAGATCAGCGCATAAAACATTTTCGACGCTTACAATCAGCCGAGGCTATTTAATTGACTTCAGGCATATAGCCTTTTTCTGTAAGTCCGGCCATATCTACTACTGATGGATCTACAAGGTGCTTGGTTTCATCCAGTTTTCGGCCACAAACTGATTGAATACCTGCTTCAGTTCCCCAGCGCTTCGAGATTAGCGTTTCATCGGACACGATGTCGTAAATTTTGAACTGGTAAATCTCAATACTGATTCCGCGTTTTACTTCGGTCTGAAAAGGCATAGAACCTCGCTAGGTTGATTAACGAAATTAGTGAAAGACTATTTACTTAAGCTCTCGTTGATAATTTTTCGTACTCATCGATGGGCATTTCTTTAGAACCAAGACTCAGACTGCAATTCTTGGTGCTTAGATGATTGGCTAATTTATTAAGGTAGCTCCGATGAGGCTGCGGCTCAATTAAGGATAGTAGTTCCGTACCCGCTGTGCTCAGCGATAATATATTTAGTACGAGTTCGTCGATCTTAACATTCGGCTTGAAGAGCAACATCTTTCCGTTGTATGGAATTGCAGCATATGGTTTTTCAGAGGTAATTGGAATCGCAATGCTTATAGTGTCACCAGCCAATAGAAGGCCGGATTCTCGAAGCATTAAGATGGCATCGTAATCAATTCCGAATTCTTCAAAACCTTTTGTAGTCGAGGTAAGTTTGAGGATGGCTCCCGTATCTGTCGCAAGACATCTAATACGTTGGAAAGCCAACGCTTCGTTTTGAGAGAGATTCCGAAACACTTCAAGAGTTCGAAGGCTATAAGAACCCGGTTCGGCGACCTCACCAGCTAATAGCTTCCCCCAATGTTGTTGCATTTTTTCGCCGGAGATATCTTCAGCGATGTTGAAGAAACGTGTTCGCCAGTTTTCATCTACCGGTTTGTCCGATACCTCGGGCGGTAATTGATTAGCAGCTGCCAAGGCAATTGCCTCAATATTTGATTGCTTACTTAAGGCTTGATGTTCTTGTCTAGATCGAATGCGATCTTCTATGCTCGTTTCGGCTTCTAATAAGGTTACATTTGCAATAGCAGTAGCCTTTGCTCGCGCTACTATTTTTTCCGCCTCAACGGATGTTTCTGCCGCCCCTAATAATTTGATCGCTTCAGCTTGCGCAGCAGCTTCATTGCGGATTGCACGCGGTCTATACCACGTGCCTGTCCCTGCGCTAAGAACCTCTATCAGTTTCGTTGCTGGTTTGCCCAGGCCAAGAATATCTTTAAAGTCAAATGCCATAAAAACTCACTATTTTTATTAATAAAGCGCGATGAATACAATTTACCGTATGGAAATATAAAATCAACTGTAAGACGAGTCGGGGACGGTGCGAACCGCCCAGCCTGGGCAAGGTTGCTTTCCAGATTCCCAATCATCAATCGTGCGTTCATGTCGACCTAAAATCTTGGCTGCATGCGTAACGAAAAATCCCCAACATGATCTTAAATAGAAAACCAACGGTCTCAATCGACAGAATAGAGCTTCGAATCCTGTAAAGTCTTGCCGGTGGCTGTATGGCGTTTCTGGCCATATAATTTCGTATAATTTATACTTTGCTTCTCTGCAAAATAGTTACTACGCCGTGGCTACAACCCGCATGTAGCCTACGTTTGCAGCGCGTAGCAACCAATTAAAAGACTTGGAAATTTTTTCTTTTCGAGTCTTCATTTTCACTTCTTCCGCGGCCAATGCGTCGAACATTTCTTGGCCGGAAATTCCTGCTTCTTCTGCCATTATTTTGGCCGTCAAATAGTCGGGCAATCTCTGTCCGCTCACGTATCTATTCAACGTCACTTGTTGCATTTGCCAATCCTTGGCAGCTTGATTTACTGACCGCTCTTTGAGCGCTCTCTTCACGATTTCTAAGTAGCTCATCTCAATTCCTCTATTGCAAAGTTAAACCGCTCGGTCTAGTCTGTTTATACCGATTGGTTTAAGACCGTTCGGCATACGAGTTAACCATATCAC
>JBEBUE010000021.1:0-14590 GCA_040393485.1 Herminiimonas sp. | reverse complement strand
GGTGGATTTATAGGCGTGCATTCGGCGCTGGTCCTGGCGGCGCAGAATGAGTCCGAGCTGGCTTCGGTGATGGCGCATGAGATCGGCCACGTTGCGCAACGGCATATCGCCCGCATGCTGGGCAAGCAAAAGCAGGATATGTTGATTCCGCTGGCGGCGATGGTACTGGGTGCGCTGGCCATCAGTTCAAGTCCGGATGCCGGGATGGCGATGATTATGGGTGGGCAGGGGCTGGCAATACAGCGCCAGCTCAATTTCAGCCGCGATGCTGAGCGTGAAGCCGACCGGGTCGGGCTCGATATCATGCGTGAAGCAGGCTTTGAAACCACGGGCATGATTAATTTCTTTGGCCGCTTGCAAACGGCCAGCCGCAATTACAGTGACAATGCTCCGCCTTACCTGCGTTCACACCCGATGACGACGGAACGGATTGCCGATATCCAGGCGCGTACCCGAGACCTGCGTTACAGGCAACATGTGGATAGCCTGGATTTCCCCTTGATACAGGCGCGTGTGAAGGTGTTGCAGGATCCGAGTCACCAGGGTTTGCTGGATGCAGCGTCCGGTTTTGAGCGTCAGTTACAACTGAAAACACGTACGTCGACCGTCGCCGGCAAGTATGGTTTGGCCGTAATTGCTTTGAGACAGGGTAATCCGGCTAAAGCGCAAAGCCTGTTGAATGATGCGCGTGCTGCCTTGAATAATGGTTCGCCGAGTGCCAAGAGTGCAGTGCTGTCCAGCCTCGCTGTCGAGATTAAGTTGGCGGCGCACCAGCCGCGCGAAGCGGTACAGGAAGCTGACGCTGCGCGTGCTCAATTTCCGATCTCGCGTGGCATCGCCTTGCAGTATGCGGATGCGCTGTATGCAGCCGGGCGTTATGACGATGCGGTGACTTACTTACGTGACCAGACCCAGTTGTATCGCCAGGAGCCACAGTTGTATGAGCGCCTGGCTAAGGTCTATGCGGCCTTGAAGATGCAGGCACAGCAGCATCTCGCCTTGGCGGAGTCTTATGCTTTGAATGGCAGCCTGTCGGCGGCACTGGATCAGTTGTCGATTGCACGCAAGGCGCCCGATGCCTCGTTCTACGATCAGTCGATTATCGATGCCCGGGAGCGTGAGATTAAAGCGCAACGGCTGGAAGAAATACGTCAGGAAAAAGAAGGCTATACAGGATAGCTATGAAGCTATGGTGTGGCGAGGTTTAGTCTCCTGCGCGAGGCTGGCGTATGAAATGGAAACGAGTACACAGTTCGTCACCCTTGATGTAATGCAGACTGACGTTGCCTGAGTTTGTTCGCAAACTTAAAGCGCCGTTCTTACCTTCGTGTGCCAGCCAGTTCAGCAATTCTTCGTCTTCAATCTGGCGATTTTCCAGTTTCATGTGTAGCAGGGATAGCGCCATATCCCGGTCATCCAACGCCGCGAATTTGTTATCCCCGTGCAGAAATAATCTTCCAGTATCACTGAGATGCGCAGAGCTGATGCGTTCCAGTGGCTCTTCGGTGTGCAGGACAAAGCCATGGAAAGGATCGGTGCGCGCAATGTAAGGCGCGATTTCCAGATCGACATACACGCGCTGCGGACCGTTCTGGAAATAGTAGCGACCTTGTGCGTCGCAAGTGTAGTTGCGTTGTATGAAGCCGATTAAAGCGGGATGGGCGATTTTGTCGCCGGGTAGTTGCTGTGCTTGTGCGGCTTCATTGCGCATGCGCCAGTTGCCGCGCGCATCGAGCGCCAGCCATCCATAGCAATGAGGGACATTCGGCCATTTGGCTAATGCTTGTACCACCAGAGCATCCATTCCACCTCCTTAGCCGGCTACGCCTTCCAGGAATCTGACCATGCGTTGTGGCAGCCAGTTCAGTTTGCCGGGAATGGAACCGACCGCAAAGCCGACATGGCCACCGTGTTCAGGATACTCCAGTGTGACTTTGTCTGATGCTTTCGATGGCAGGTATTTCGCAGGTAGGAAGGGATCGTTGCGTGCGTTCAGCACCAGCGTGGGTACGGTGATGTCTTTTAGTACGTGCTTGGCGCTGGCGCGATGCCAGTAATCTTCGGTGCTGAGATAACCGTGCAGCGGTGCGGTCACGATGTTGTCGAAGGCGTACAAATCACGCGATTGCAGCATGGCATCACGATTAAAGAGACCGGGGAATTGCGCCAGCTTGGCGATGCATTTAGGTTTCAGGGTCTCGAGGAAGATGCGCGTGTAAATCATATTGAAACCACGCGATAGTGCACTGCCGCCGCCTGCCAGGTCGAGTGGTGCGGATACTGCGCAAGCCGCATCGACGATTTCTGCCTGGTGCTGGGATTCGCCCAGCCAGCGCAATAACGCATTTGCGCCCAGCGAAACACCGGTCGCATAGAACTTGCCTGCGCCACGCGTGCGTGCATAAGGTACCAGGCGTTGCAGTATCCAGTTGATTTCTGGTGCGTCGCCGGAGTGATAAAAGCGCGGTGCGCGATTCAGTTCACCCGAGCAGCCACGGAAATGTACCACCGTGCCTGACCATCCTAGGCTACTGATGTGCGCCATCAATGCACGTGCGTAGTGGCTATTCGACGAGCCCTCCAGTCCGTGGAACAACACGAGGAACGGCAGGTCTTTGCGACCATCTACAAAATCCAGGTCGATGAAGTCGCCGTCCGGCGTATCCCAACGTTCGCGTCGGTAACTGACTTCAGGTTTGCTGATGCATTTGGCCGGATAGATGGTTTGCAGATGGCCGCCGGGCAGCCAGCATGGAGCGGGGTAGTTCATTGCTAGCTTAATCCTGGAAATTCTGAGGCGTCATGCGCGGTGGTGAGATTGATCTGTGACGGTTTTGCGTTTTAAAGCAAAGAAGCACACGCCGCGATCAGTGCAGCACGTTACTGCTGTGCGCCAGTTCGGCACGTGGCTTGCCCGGTGCGATAGAAGCATGATGCAACACGATGCGCCAGCCCAGAGGTGTTTTGATATACACATTGGTGGCGATGATATGGATGTCGCGCTGCGCATCTGTCGAATTGACGGATTCGATCAGGTTGTGCACGGCATTCATCGTGTTCTGTGATGTATGCAATTGGGTCGGGCGGATATGTACACCGCCGCGAGTGAATATTTCCTCCCATGAGGCACGGATGGAGGCGTAGCCGATCAAGCGCGTGCCGTCAGGGTGGATGCAGACGATTTCTTCATCGTCTGCCCACAAAGCCATTAATGCATCCAGATCGGCACGGCCTATCGCATCGTAAAGCGCGACTTCGATGTCGTCTGCAGTACCGAACTGTTTGCGGGCTTTGGGCATGATGGTCTTAGTGGTGGTGTACAACTGCACCTGGTTTCAGGCGATATACGGTGCCGCAGTACGGGCATTTTGCTTCACCGCCATGGGACAACTCAAGGAACACGCGTGGATGCGAGCTCCAGGCCGGCATCGCCGGGTTAGGGCAGTAGGCTGGCAAATCCTTGCCGTCCAGTTCGATTGCTGATGTGCCCTTGCTTGCTTCTGTCATTTCATTCTCCGAATTACTAGGTTGTAGTCTTGATGCTTGCTTATGTTTAAACGATGGTCAGCCAATGGCTGTATTGCGGCGCTTTACCAGCGACCACATCAAAGAACAGCGATTGCAGCTTGGTCGTGATCGGGCCACGCTTGCCGTCGCCGATCTGGCGGTTGTCGAGTTCGCGTATCGGTGTGACTTCTGCTGCGGTGCCGGTAAAGAAGGCTTCATCGCAGCAATACATTTCGTCGCGGGTGATGCGTTTTTCGATGACTTCGATACCAAGGTCACGTGCCATCGTCAGCACCGCGTCGCGGGTAATGCCGTCGAGACAGGATGCGAGGTCAGGTGTATAGAGTTTGCCGTTCTTAACGATGAAGACGTTTTCGCCGGAACCTTCCGATACATAACCGTCGGTGTCCAGCAAAAGTGCTTCGTCGTAACCGTCGGTCAGCGCTTCCTGATTAGCCAGGATGGAGTTGATGTAGTAACCGCAAGCTTTGGCACGTACCAGCGAGACATTCACATGGTGACGGGTGAATGAAGAGGTTTTGACGCGTATGCCTTTGTTCAGACCGTCTTCGCCCAGGTAAGCGCCCCACGGCCATGCTGCGATAGCGACATGGATGGTGTTGCCTTTGGCGGAGATGCCGAGTTTTTCGTCGCCGATCCAGACCAGTGGGCGCAGGTAGCAGGTTTCCAGCTTGTTTTCGCGGACCACTTGCAATTGCGCTTCCATCACTGTTTCCAGGTCAAATGGAATTTTCAGTTGAAAAATCTTGGCGGAATTAAACAGTCGTTCCGTGTGTTCGCGCAGGCGGAAGATCGCCGTACCTTTGTCAGTTTTGTAAGCGCGCACGCCTTCAAACACACCCATGCCGTAGTGCAGCGTATGGGTTAATACATGAACGGTTGCATCGCGCCAGTCGATTAATTTGCCGTCTTTCCAAATTTTGCCGTCGCGATCAGACATCGACATTTCGGGATCTCCAGTAATTGTGCAAGATCTCGATTTTAACGGATTCGGCTATGCAGTAAGAATGATCATGGGCATTCTGGTGCGAAATATTGTCGTTTTAGGTGCTGATTGCGGTGGGTTGGGCGAGGAGGATATGGCTGGAAATATTTTTTGTTGTAAAAATTGAATCAATTTGGGGTGGGTGCTTCTAAGCAGGGGATTTGCTGCGTCGCGGTAATTTCCTTAATATGCGGCCTCTTTATTCCGTCCGGATCGTCCTTTTTGCCCTTTTTCAAGCTGAAACTAGGCATAAAACCAAGGTTTTTGCGGCATCTGGTGCGGTAAAATAGCGGTCTTTCGGATTTTTCATCCTTAACCCTCCAATTTACGAACACATGCAATTTAAAAGATTGAGCGACTTGATCGCGCGTGGTGAACTGCAGGGCAAGCGCGTTTTTATCCGTGCGGATCTCAACGTACCGCAAGACAGCACGGGCAATATTACCGAAGACACGCGTATCCGCGCCTCGGTACCAGCGATACAGCAGGCCTTGCAGGCAGGCGCTGCGGTAATGGTAACTTCGCATCTGGGACGTCCGGTCGAAGGCGAGTTCAAGCCTGCCGATACGCTGGCGCCGATAGCGCAACGATTGTCCGAATTGCTGGGACAGCCGGTGGCTTTGAAACAAAACTGGGTAGATGGTGTAGATGTCGCGCCGGGCCAGGTGGTCTTGCTGGAAAACTGCCGCGTCAATAAAGGCGAGAAAAAGAACGACGATGCACTCGCGCAAAAAATTGCTGCGCTGTGCGATGTCTACGTCAATGATGCATTTGGTACTGCGCATCGCGCAGAGGCAACGACACATGGCATCGCCAAGTACGCACCGGTTGCTTGCGCTGGTCCTTTGCTGGCCGCCGAGCTGGATGCATTGGGCAAGGCTTTGTTTGCACCGGCCAGTCCGCTGGTCGCAATTGTTGCCGGCTCCAAGGTTTCCACCAAGCTGACTATCCTGAAAACGCTGGCTGACAAGGTTGATAACCTGATCGTCGGTGGCGGGATAGCCAACACCTTCATGCTGGCAGCTGGCCTGAAAATCGGCAAGTCGCTGGCAGAAGCAGATCTGGTCGCTGATGCCAAAGCCATCATCGACATGATGGCTCGACGCGGTGCGTCAGTGCCTATTCCGGTCGATGTCGTTTGTGCGAAAGAGTTTGCACCGACCGCCGTCGCAACCGTTAAGGATGTGGCTGACGTGGCGGATGACGACATGATCCTCGACATCGGTCCGAAGACAGCTGACTTGTTGGCCAAACAAATTGCACAGGCTGGCACCATCGTCTGGAACGGTCCGGTCGGTGTATTTGAATTTGACCAGTTCGCCAACGGCACGAAAACCCTGGCTCACGCAATTGCGGAATCCAAGGGCTTTTCAGTGGCTGGTGGCGGCGATACGCTGGCGGCGATTGCCAAGTACGATATCGCCGACAAGATAGGTTATATCTCGACCGGTGGCGGTGCCTTCCTGGAATTCCTCGAAGGAAAAGCCTTGCCTGCTGTTGCTATTCTCGAAGAGCGCGCACAAGGCTAAACGCAGCAAACGGAAGCACGCAACTACTTATTTAGGCGCGTGTTTACCCGTGATTGTTTTTAAAGAAATTTCGCAGCAGTACCGAACTACTGTTGAACCTTTTACTGATTTTGGAGAATTACCATGCCTCTCGTATCCATGCGTCAATTACTCGACCACGCAGCCGAAAACGGCTACGGTCTGCCTGCGTTCAACGTCAACAACCTTGAACAGGTCACGGCCATCATGGAAGCGGCGAATGAAGTCGGCGCACCGGTAATCATGCAAGCATCCGCTGGCGCACGCAAATATGCGGGTGAACCATTCCTGCGTCACCTGATTGAAGCAGCAGTCGAAGCCTACCCACACATTCCTGTCGTCATGCACCAGGATCACGGCCAGTCGCCAGCGGTCTGTATGGCAGCGATCCGTTCCGGCTTCACTTCGGTGATGATGGACGGTTCCCTGAATGAAGATGGCAAATCGGTTGCCAGCTATGAATACAACGTTGAAGTATCGCGCAAGGTCGTTGAGTTTTCGCACGCGATCGGCGTCACGGTAGAAGCAGAGCTGGGTGTGCTCGGTTCGCTGGAAACCATGATGGGCGACAAGGAAGATGGTCACGGTGCCGACGGCAAAATGACGCGTGAACAGCTGTTGACTGACGTTGAGCAGGCAGCAGACTTCGTCAAAAAAACCCAATGTGATGCACTCGCTATCGCAATCGGTACTTCGCACGGCGCGTACAAATTCACCAAAAAGCCTACCGGTGACATCCTCGCGATTGAACGTATCCGCGAAATCCACACCCGTATCCCTAACACCCATCTGGTGATGCATGGTTCGTCGTCGGTCCCGCAAGAATTGCTGGCGGAAATCCGCGAATTCGGCGGCGACATGAAAGAAACCTACGGCGTACCGGTAGAAGAAATCCAGGAAGGCATCAAGAACGGCGTGCGCAAGATCAATATCGATACTGATATCCGTCTCGCGATGACCGGTGCCATCCGTCGTTACTTCATCGAAAACCCATCCAAGTTCGATCCGCGCGATTACCTGAAGCCTGCACGTGAAGCGGCCAAGCAAGTATGTAAAGCACGTTTCCTGGCATTCGGTTGCGAAGGTCAGGCTGCCAAGATCAAGCCGCTGCCTTTGGAAAAAATCGCAGAGAAGTACAAAAAAGGCGAACTGGCGCAAATCATTCAGTAAAGTGTCCGCAGCAATTTGTTCGCTGCAATTATTTGGTAGTGCATACCCACCATCGGCGATTCCTGGAATCGCCGTTTCAGATTTATGGAAACGTCATGACTAGTCTGTATCAATCCACCATTACATCACTGCCTTTACTCGGTCGCGGCAAGGTTCGCGAAAATTACGCGGTTGGCGACGACAAAATTCTGATCGTTACCAGTGATCGTTTGTCCGCATTCGACGTGGTGATGAATGAACCGATTCCAACCAAAGGTCAGGTACTGAATCAAATGTCTGATTTCTGGTTCGAGAAGCTGAAAGATATCGTGCCTAACCATTTGACCGGGATCGCACCTGAATCCGTGGTGGCACCAGACGAAGTGGCACAAGTAAAGAATCGTGCAGTGGTCGCCAAGCGCTTGCAACCGATACTGGTTGAGGCCGTCGTGCGCGGTTACCTGATCGGTTCAGGCTGGAATGATTACAAAGCGAGTGGTGCAGTTTGCGGCGTGGCTTTGCCGGCAGGTCTGAAGCAGGCAGAAAAACTGCCTGAGCCGATTTTCACTCCGGCTGCAAAAGCAGAGATGGGTGAACATGATGAGAACATCACCTTTGCCGATATGGAACAACGCATCGGCAAGGAACTGGCCAACAAGATCCGTGACGTCAGCATCAAGCTGTACAAAACGGCGGCTGACTATGCAGCTACACGCGGCATTATCATTGCTGATACCAAGTTTGAATTTGGTCTGGATAAAGACGGTACCTTGCACTTGATGGATGAAGTGCTGACTGCCGATTCATCGCGTTTCTGGCCTGCTGATTCGTATGCCACCGGCATCTCGCCACCATCGTTCGACAAGCAATTCGTACGTGATTACCTGGAAACACTGACCGAGTGGAAGAAGACTGCGCCAGCACCTGCATTGCCTGCTGACGTCATCGAAAAAACCGGTGCCAAGTATCGCGAAGCACTGACCCGTTTGACTGGTGAAGAACTGAAAGGCTGATATGGCAGACGCATTGACGACCAAGCCGGTAGTAGGCGTGATCATGGGTTCTTCATCCGACTGGGATGTGATGCAACATGCAGTAGCGATCCTGAAGGACTTCGGTATCGCGCATGAAGCGCAGGTTATCTCTGCCCATCGCATGCCGGATCAAATGTTTGCCTATGCCGAGTCGGCACGCAGCCGTGGTTTGCGCGCCATCATCGCCGGTGCTGGCGGTGCTGCGCATTTGCCAGGCATGGTAGCGGCCAAAACCATCGTGCCGGTACTCGGCGTGCCGGTGCCATCCAAATACCTGCGTGGTGAAGATTCCCTGCTGTCCATCGTGCAAATGCCGAAAGGCATACCGGTTTCGACCTTTGCCATCGGTGAAGCAGGTGCGGCGAATGCTGCGCTGGCAGCAATCGCCATCCTCGCCACCACTGATGACAAACTAGCGGAAAGCCTGCAAGAATTCCGCGCCAAGCAAACGCAAATCGCTGTAGAAATGACCCTGCCGACATGAGCACAATGAAACAACTCCCGCCTTTGAATCCATCCGCAACACCCGGTACCTGGCTGGGTGTCATGGGTGGTGGTCAACTGGGCCGCATGTTTGCACATGCCGCCCAACAAATGGGCTTCAAGGTCGCGGTGCTGGAACCAGCACTCGATTGCCCGGCCAGCCACGCTGCTGATTACTTGCACTGCGCGGATTACACCGATAGCGAAGCCCTGGGCAAACTGGCTGCGCAGTGCGTCGCCGTGACAACTGAATTTGAAAACGTCTCGGCCAAGAGCCTGGCTTACCTGGCTGAGAGCACCTTTGTTGCACCATCTGCCGATTGCGTTTCGATTGCGCAGGATCGTATGGCAGAGAAGCGCTTCTTCATAGAATGCGCGACGACTTCGGGCGTGTTCCCGGCGTCGCATAAGGAAATTAATTCGACCGCTGACGTCGATGCGGTACCTGATGATTTATTGCCCGGCATCCTGAAGACGGTACGCATGGGTTACGACGGCAAAGGCCAGGTTCGCGTCAAAACACGTGAAGAATTGCACACGGCTTATGCCGGTATGAACGGCGTTGCCTGCGTGCTAGAAAAAATGCTGCCGCTGGCTTACGAAATTTCGGTGCTGGCCGCACGTGGTGCTGATGGCAAGGCAGTGGTGTATCCGATTGCAGAAAACGTGCATCGTGACGGCATCCTGTTTACGACTACAGTGCCAGGTCCGAATATCACCAAGGCCTCTGCAGAGAAAGCCCAGGCGGCAACACTGGCTGTGATTGAGCAGCTCGGTTATGTCGGCGTACTGTGTATAGAATTTTTCGTGCTGACCGATGGTTCGCTGGTCGTCAATGAAATGGCGCCACGTCCGCATAATAGTGGACACTACACCATCGATGCCTGCATCACCAGCCAGTTTGCACAACAGGCGCGCGCTATGGCGCGTTTACCATTGGGTGATGTGCGTCAGCACTCTCCTGCTGCGATGTTGAATATCCTCGGTGATATCTGGTTTGAAGGCGACTCCAACGAAGCGCGTGAACCGGCATGGGACAAAGTGCTGGCCTTGCCGGGTGCGAATCTGCATCTGTACGGCAAAGACACCGCACGTCGCGCGCGCAAGATGGGTCACATCACCTTTGTTGCAGCGACCCTGGAAGAAGCGCAGGCTAACTTGCGCAAAGCCTGTGCCATCCTCGGCATCGCTGCCTGATTGCACTGACTAATTTATCCATGTCTGAAGAGAAACTGGACTGGCCCGCGATACGCGATGCAGCTCGCAGGCTGGAGCAGGGTGAGCTGGTCGCATTTCCTACCGAGACTGTTTACGGCCTCGGTGCGGATGCCGAAAACCCGAGCGCAGTAGCGAATATCTATGCGGCCAAAGGTCGCCCGTCTAATCATCCCGTCATCGTGCACCTGGCACCGGAAGCAGACCTGAGCTACTGGGCGCAGTCGGTGTCGCCTGATGCACAGAAACTGATCGCGGCATTCTGGCCTGGTCCGCTCACACTCATCCTGAAACGCGCTGCTCATATTCCGGACACCGTATCAGGTGGTCAGGATTCGATCGGTTTGCGTTGTCCTTCCCATCCGGTAGCGCAGGCTTTGTTGCGTACCTTCAAGGATGGAAAAGGCGGTGTTGCTGCACCTTCAGCCAATAAATTCGGTCACGTCAGCCCGACTACCGCAGAGCATGTGTGTAGTGAATTTAGCCATGATGCAAACAGTTTGCTGACTTGCATACTGGATGGCGGGCAAAGTGAAGTCGGTATCGAATCGACCATCGTTGATCTGTCGCGTGGTCACGCCGTGCTGCTGCGGCCTGGTCATATCAGTGCTGCACAGATAGCCGAAGTCATCGGTACTTTACCTGCACTGCCGGATCAGGGGGCGCCACGTGCTTCCGGCACGCTGGAAGCGCATTACGCACCGCGTACGCCAGTCGTGCAAGTGGATGGTGAGCATTTGCTGGCAGTCGTGCAAAAACTGATTACACGCGGCCGTCGCGTGGCTTTGATGCAGCATGCAGCCGATGCGATACCGCCGGTTGCTGCCAATATGCGTTTGCCGAATACACCGGGCGCTTACGCCCATGATTTGTACGCAGCACTGCGTGCGATGGATGAGGTGCACGCTGATGTGATCATCGTGCAAACGCCACCAGCTGATGCGGCATGGAGCGGGGTCAACGATAGATTGCGCCGTGCTGCGCATGATTCACTCGGCGTCTTGCAGCAGCTGTTGCAGGATTGATGCGGCAGGACTAGCGCAGCCGGATTAAAACTGCAGTAGCTTTATTGAGACAGGAAGCGCCCGCCATGGAAGACCAATGGCGCTTGCGCACGCACATCGCAACATTCCACTTCGCCGACAAAGATAACGTGGTCGCCTTCCGGATAACGGCTGCGGTTATGGCATTCAAACCAGGCGGATACGCCCGCCAGGATAGGCAGGCCGGTAGGTGATAGTGTGTATTCCACACCTGCGAAGCGATCATCGCTGGGTTTGGCAAACTTCAGCGCCAGTTCCGCCTGATCGGCCGCCAGGATGTTAATCACATAGTGCGAGTTACCGCTGAATACCGGCATGCTTTTGGCAGTCTGATTGAGGCTCCACAAGACCAGCGGCGGATCAAGCGAGACGGAATTGAAGGAGCTGGCTGTCAGTCCGAGAAAGCTATTGTCGGCCAGACGGGTCGTGATAATCGTCACGCCAGTGGCAAATTGCGAGAGCGCATCACGGAAATGGCGCGCATCCATCACAGGTGCAGCCTTAGGTGAAGAAGAAATAGACATCGATGTTCCAGGAAATTTCGTTCATTATGCCGAAAAAGGAAGTGACATGGCAAAACGCCTCACGCCGCATAGGGCTTTTGCATAAAATGATGTCGGAGGAGACCTCGGTATATGACCCTGTTTGAATTACTACGCGCCCGTGCGAAAACGCATGAAGGCATTATTGTTTCGCGTTCCAGCCGACGTCTGGTGAGCTGGCGCAAGTTCTGGTCGCGTATCGAGCGCGGCACCGCGCGCCTGCAGGGTGAGTGGGGCGTGACCAGGGGCGATACCGTAGCGTATTGGGGGCTGGGCCACCAGGATGCATTGATGCTGTACATTGCCACCGCACGCTGCGGTGCGCGGCTGCTGCCTTTGGAACACGCTTCCTTACAGCAGGCCAGCGCGACGATCCTGCGCGATATTTCGGTCAAGATTTTGCTGCATGACGATGAGATTAGTTTTGTACAGCCGCCCGCAGTCCCTGTCCTGACCAATTTGTCGTCGCTGATCGCTACCCGTAGTTATCACGCGCCGGTCGTGGTGGAAGACGTGCAATTGCCCAGCCTGATTACCTTATTTCGTGATGCTAATGGGCGCTTCCGCACAGAAGAACATAGCCTGCAGCAACTATCATCGATGATGTCGGCACCTGTTGCGCAGGAGTTCAGGATAGGCGCTGCGCTGTTTGATAATGATGTATTCGCGCCACAGGTGTTATCAACGTTGACAGCTGGCGGCACCATTATTTTTCGTTGAAATTCCGGCTGAAATTCCGCGTCAAATCCCCATATAAGCGGAGATAGGTAGATATTTGCCGTGGATATGCCCAGTGATTAGTCTGAAATTTGGTAGGCAGGCAGCAACAGTTGCGCTACAGTCACAGGCATACATGAAGGGAGTCTATGAATGGCAATGGAAATCGCAACTCTGGGCGGAGGCTGTTTTTGGTGCACTGAGGCTGTGTTCCAGCAGCTCAAAGGCGTGCAGGCGGTCGAGTCCGGTTATACCGGCGGTCACGTCGAAAATCCGGTGTATGAGCAGATCTGCGAGGGCACGACCGGCCATGCTGAAGTTGTACGCCTGACCTTTGATCCTGCAGTGATCAGCTACCGCGAAATCCTTGAAGTATTTTTCACGATACATGATCCGACCACGCTGAATCGCCAGGGCAATGACGTTGGCACCCAATATCGTTCGGTGATTTATTTCCACTCACCTGAGCAACAGGAAACGGCCAAACATGTCATCTCCGAAATGGCGAACGTGTGGGATGCGCCCATCGTCACCGAGCTCAGCCCGGCTGTAACTTATTACAAGGCGGAAAATTATCATCAGAATTATTTCCGCATGAACCCGATGCAAGGTTATTGCGCTTTCATCGTGGCACCCAAGGTTTCCAAGTTCAGGAAAACGTTCAGTGACAAAATCCGCGGCGATATGGTTTAAACCACTGATGTAAGCTGCTGATCTAGGTTGTTGATATAGCCGCAGGAGGGCCGCATCATGCATATCGAAGAGTCAGTCAAACTGGATTTCAAGGATGTGCTGATACGGCCTAAACGCTCCACGCTGACATCGCGTCTCGATGTCGATATCTCGCGCGAATTCATCTTCCGCAATTCACACAATACCTATCGCGGCATTCCCATCATTGCTTCCAATATGGATAGCACCGGCACCATGGCGATGGCACACGCGCTGGCGGGACACGGCTTATCGGTCGCATTGCATAAGCATTACGCGGCCGATGAACTGGCCGACTTCTTCCTGCAGCGACACGAGCAAGGCTTACCTGCATCGGGGGCGTTTTACTCGATGGGTATCAGCCAGCTCGATTTCGAAAAATTGAATGCCGTGATGGCACGTACCGGTGATACGCTGGAGTATCTGTGCATAGATGTCGCGAATGGTTATACCGAAGGTTTTATTAATTTCGTCAAGAAGGTACGCAAGGCCTATCCGCAACTGACCATCATGGCCGGCAATGTGGTGACAGGCGATATCACGGAAGAGCTGATCCTGGCCGGGGCGGATATCGTCAAGGTTGGCATAGGGCCGGGTTCGGTATGTACGACGCGCAAGATGACAGGTGTCGGCTATCCGCAGTTATCTGCGGTGATTGAATGCGCCGATGCGGCACATGGCCTGGGCGGTCAGATTTGCGCCGACGGTGGCTGCTCGGTGCCGGGTGATTTGGCCAAGGCTTTTGGCGGCGGTGCAGACTTCGTAATGCTGGGTGGCATGCTGGCTGGGCATGATGAGAGCGCAGGCGAATTGATAGAACGGGACGGCAAGAAATTCAAACGCTTCTACGGCATGAGCAGTCGTACTGCGATGGAGAAATATGCGGGTGGTGTAGCCGAGTATCGTGCTGCTGAAGGCAAGGATGTCTTGATCGATTATCGTGGTCCGGTCGCTGATACCCTGCAGGATATCCTCGGTGGTGTCCGTTCTGCTTGCACTTATGTCGGTGCGCACAAGCTGAAGGAATTGACCAAGCGTACGACCTTTGTACGCGTGACGCAGCAGTTGAATGAGGTGTTCGGCAAATCTTGAGCGGATGGGCTCAGGTGGCTGGCTGTTCTGCTGCTTCTGCCAGTTTGCGCAAGACATGGGCAGCCGCTACCAGACCGAACGAAGCCGTCACCACCATTGCAGAGCCGAAGCCAGCGCAGTTCAAGCCGGTAATGCCACTTTGCTCGTCGCCATCGACCGCACACGCGTCTGCGGTTTCCGGAAAGCGCAGCGGCTCGCTGGAAAACACGGCATCAATACCGAATTTGTTTTTAGTCCCGCGCGGGAAGCCGTGTTCTGCACGCAAGCGTTTGCGAACCTTGGCCAGCAACGGCTCCTGTTCAGTGCGACATAAATCCAGTACTTCGATCCGGGTCGGATCTATCTGGCCACCCGCGCTGCCTATCGTGACCAGTTTCAGGCCATGTTGACGGCAGTAAGCAATCAGCGCAGTTTTGGCTCGGACATTGTCGATTGCATCGATGATGTAGTCGTACTGATGCGCACCTATCATTTCATCCAAATTAACTGCGGTGAGGAAGTCCTCGATTTCGGTGACGACGCAATACGGAATGATTTGCGCGAT
>JBEBUE010000020.1:0-14626 GCA_040393485.1 Herminiimonas sp. | reverse complement strand
CGTGCGCCTGAGCTTTGTGACGGTGCCGCCGGAGAAGATACGCGAAGGTGTATCTATCCTGGCTAAGCTGATTGCTGCGAAGATCTGATCTTCGGATGAGTTAAATAAAAAGCCGCGTCTTAGTGACGCGGCTTTTTTATTGTTTGATGGATCTATGTAAATGTGTACGTTTAGGTTACTCCCTGCATGCCGGTTGAACCGGTGCATGTTCGAGATAGGGGCTTCCTATTCCAGTTTGACGCCGGAGCTTTTAACAACTTGTCCCCATCGCGCTATTTCGGACCCGATCATCGTGGTGAATTCTGCCTGTGACATGTTCGGAATATCCGAGCCTGCACTGGTCCAGTTGTGCTGGATTTCCGGGGATGCCAGCGCTTTCTTGACTTCTTCCGTCATGCGCTCGACCACTTCGGGTGGGGTGCCCTTGATGGCCCACAGACCATACCAGGTGGATACTTCATAGCCCGGTACACCGGCTTCTGCAGCCGTCGGAACATCGGGAAAGCCCGGTGCGCGCTTGGCCGATGCGACGGCAAGTGCCTTGATGCGACCGCTCTTCACATGGCTGGCCGAGGAACCGAGCCCGTCGAACATCATATCGAGCTGTCCGCCAATTAAGTCCTGTAGCGCCGGACCTGCGCCGCGGTATGGAATATGGGTAATGAAGGTCTTGGTTTGGATCTTGAACAGCTCGCCCGCCAAATGATGCGAGGTACCGTTACCGGCTGAGCCAAAGTTCAGCTTGCCAGGATTCTTTCTTACGTAATCCAGCAAACCTTTCAGATCCTGCACCGGAACGCGCTGCGTGTTGACTACGATCACTTGTGGTGGCGTGGCAATCACGGTAATCGGGATGAAATCTTTTTGCAGGTCGTAAGCGAGCTTTGGATACAAGGCTGGTGCAATCGTATGATGCGCCGCGCCTATGAAAAAAGTGTATCCATCAGGCGGGGACTTCGCTGCTACACCTGCGCCAAGCGTGCCACCCGCGCCACCGCGATTATCAATAATGACCGTCTTGCCGAGCTGTTTGGTCAGTTGCGCCGCTAGCGGACGTGCAAAGGCATCGGTTCCGCCACCCGGAGGGAAGGGTACGATCAAGGTCACCGGCCTGGTAGGCCAGGACTGCGCAAACGCACTGACCGATAGGCAAAGTCCAGCGAGCACCAAGAGGGGAATTCTAAGTTTCATGGTCTTGTCTCCAAAATTGTATTTTTATATTAGACGTCATCTGCATACAAAAACATTAAGGCTTGTATACAATCGCATCTAGTTTCGGAGAATTATATCTATGGGATCTTTTGTCAAGCTAATTGTTTGCTTGTTGAAATGATATGTTTTGACCAGGGCAGAAGCCAGGATTCTGCGAAAAAGTAAGGTTGGGCATGAGGGCTGCCAATAATTCGCAAAGTAGTTTGCCGCTCCTTCGCATTTCAACGTAGTCACTTAATTCGGTCGTGAATGCACTGCGCCAAATGTCTGCTTCGACGCATAGTGGACATTCACCTTTCTATTTTTTCAAACTCCACTATTAGAAGAAACTGTGGCGCATACCCACACCTAAACTTTTCCCGCTATCGAGCCCAGTAGTTCAATCGACATCACATAAGGTGGGAGTGATGGAAGGCACTGATTAGCGCCATATCAATAACAAAATTATCCATGAAATGGAGCTATTCAAGGGGCGGCATCTACTGCATTTGTAGTAGATACAAGTGATTTTTTTTTCTATATATTTGGTGAAAATTTATAAATAAAGTGAGCATGCATGGGGGGTATCTATCATGAATCACAGCTATGCATCTATATTCAATCGCCGCCTGGGAATATGGCAGGTGGCATCTGAGCTGGTGCGCGGCACAGGCAAAGCCAGCAGAACCATCTGTAAGTCCTTGTTGACATTGGTACTGGGTACGCTTGCAACTACAGCAATGGCAGACGTAGACATAGGCGCTGGACAAATGGCCTACGTTCCGGGAGGCTCTTATTCATCACCGTGGTTTGTCAATGGCGCTCTGAATGTCTTTGCAGGCGGCATACTCAACATCTATAGTGGTGCCAGAGTCATCAGCTCGACAAGCTATCTCGGCTCCCAGAACATAAACAATACTGGTGCTGGTACTGGTACTGTAAATCTGAGTCAGAGAGCAAAGTGGGATAGCGACATACTGTATATCGGCTATGGTCGCGGTAACGGCGTGCTCAATATCACAGATGGCGGAACGGTGCTGAGCATCTTCGGCATCATCGGCTCAGGTGCTGGCATCAGCGGTACAGGTGGTGGCATCAGCGGTACAGTCAACATAAACGGAACCGGCTCAAACTGGCTCGTAACGAATCTCTTATCCGTTGGCGCCGATGATAACGCTACCGTCACCATCGATAATGCTGGAATGCTACACGTCACGGGCAACGTCCTAATGGCGCAGTCCGATCGAAGTTCCGGTACTCTCAATCTTTTTACTACCGGCAATGCACGCGGCGTCCTTATGGCTGGCTATGTAAGTAAAGGCACGGGTACGGCGACCCTCAACTGGAGTGGCGGCATCTTGCGTGCGGACGGAAATGAAGGCAATTTCCTGCGCAATCTCACAAGCTCCGATGTCATCATCGGCAATGCGGGCGCTTATTTTGATACCAATGGATACACTGTCGGGCTGAATGCCGCCAGTCTGGGCGGCGCGGGCAATTTCACCAAACTAGGCCAAGGGATCTTGACACTCAACGGTAGCAGTAGTGGCATCCTGTCGCAGATCAACGCGCAAGAAGACACGCTTGTTATCGCCGGTGACA
Source organism: Herminiimonas sp. (assembly GCA_040393485.1). GTDB lineage: Bacteria > Pseudomonadota > Gammaproteobacteria > Burkholderiales > Burkholderiaceae_D > Oxalicibacterium. Next base: position 11,833 of record JBEBUE010000020.1, on the reverse strand, counting down.
TCGGCTCCACAAGCGGACTCGTTGATTACACTGGTGGCGATATTTCTAAAACGGCTATTGTAAAAGTCGAAGGTGCTGGCAATAAGTGGACAAATTCAGGCGCGGTGATGGTGGGTGCCAGCGGTACAGGCGAGCTCGCGATCGCTGATGGCGGAACAGTACATAATCTGTACACGCAGCTTAGCCAGTCTTTCTCCGGCAATGCGACATTGCAACTCGATGGCAGCAGTACGGCACGCGGCGTGCTTGAGACTGGCTATGTAAGTAAAGGCACGGGTACGGCGGCCTTCAACTGGAACGGCGGCGTCTTGCGTGCGACCGGAAATGAAGGCAATTTCCTGCGCAATCTCACAAGTTCCGATGTCATCATCAGCAATGCGGGCGCTTATTTTGATAGCAATGGATACATTGTCGGGCTGAACGCCGCCAGTCTGGGCGGCGCGGGCAATTTCACCAAACTGGGCCAAGGGATCTTGACGCTCAACGGTAGTAGTAGCGGCATCCTGTCGCAGATCAACGCGCAAGAAGACACGCTTGTTATCGCCGGTGACATCGGCTCCACAAGCGGACTCGTTGATTACACTGGTGGCGATATTTCTAAAACGGCTATTGTAAAAGTCGAAGGTGCTGGCAATAAGTGGACAAATTCAGGCGCGGTGATGGTGGGTGCCAGCGGTACAGGCGAGCTCGCGATCGCTGATGGCGGAACAGTACATAATCTGTACACGCAGCTTAGCCAGTCTTTCTCCGGCAATGCGACATTGCAACTCGATGGCAGCAGTACGGCACGCGGCGTGCTTGAGACTGGCTATGTAAGTAAAGGCACGGGTACGGCGACCTTCAACTGGAATGGCGGTATCTTGCGTGCGACCGGAAATGAAGGCAATTTCCTGCGCAATTTTGCAAGCTCTGATGTCCTCATCGGCAGTGCCAGTGCCTACTTAGATACCAATAGCTACGATGTCGGCATCAATACTATTCTGAATGGTACCGGTGGCCTGAGCAAGCTCGGCCTGGGCACACTGACGCTCACAGCAGCCAACACCTACAACGGCAACACCGAAATCAATGCCGGTACGCTGCGTATCACTAACACCGGTAGTCTGGCCAGTGCAGTGAACGTCAATAACGGCGGCACGCTGGCCGGTTCAGGTACGGTCAGGAACACCACCGTGCAGGATGGCGGCACCGTGCATGCAGAAGCGACCACCCTGACCATAGACGGCAATTACATCCAGAACGGCAACGCGACCCTGCGGGTGGATGCGAGCAGCGCCACCGATTACAGCAAGCTCTACGTGACAGGCACGGCATCCTTCGCCGCCAATACCCGGATGGATGTCAATGTCAACAGCATCAATACACTTGCGCTCGGCAATATCCTGACGGATGTGGTGAAGGCAGATGCGGGGCTGCACTCAACCGGCTTCAATGTCACGGACAACTCGGCGCTCTTCAATTTCCGCGCGATTGCACATGCCAACGTGATAGACCTGCAGGTGCTTTCCAATAGTGCGACGGGTATGCATGAGGCGGTCATTGAAAATCGGCATTGGTCAGCACTGGGAGCCGCCGATGTATTGGATACGCAACTGGGGCAGGGAGCAAGTGGTGACATGGGCCAGGTGATCACTGCACTGGGGCAGTTATCAACTAATCGAGATGTCTCGCGTGCTGTCACACAAACCTTGCCCTTCATCTCGGGCAATCAGGCGATCCAGGGCACGCTGACTTCTTTCCAGCGGCTGCTCCAGAGTCGCACTGCTGGCGACAGTGGTAGTGGCCTGTCTTCAGGAGACGCCCTGCAAAATAAGGCCGCCTGGGCGCGCGCCTTTGGTTCCCGTGCAACACAGGATGACCGTAACGGTACCGTCGGCTTTAGCGCAGATAGCTGGGGCATGGCCTTTGGTGCGGATGCAGAGATTTCAAGCGATGCACGCTTTGGTGTTGCGTATGGCTATGCAAAAACGTCCGTCAACGGTAATACGGATCTTGCGGGTAGCGCACAGCGTGCCAACATTGATTCGCATATCGTGTCTGCGTATGGCAGCAAGGCGATCGGTAACGATCGCCGTGTTGCATGGCAGGCAGATGTCGGCCTGAGCGATAGCAAGAGTACCCGTCAGATGCAATTTGGCGGCCTGAGTCGTAGTGCGAGCGCCGACTATCGTACTTACAGTGCGCACCTTGGCGTCGCCATGACGCAGCACATCGCACTCAGCAATACGACGACACTGACCCCTGGTCTGCGTGCAGACTATAGCTGGCTCAAATCGCAAAGCTATAGCGAGACGGGTGCCAATGCCTTGGATCTGAATGTCAATGCACACAAGACGGATGCGTTTGTACTGGGCGCTGATGCGTATTTGCAGCACCGCTACTCCGCTGCATCACGTCTGGATGTCAACATCGGCGTTGGCTACGACACCATCAATAAACGCGGCAACATCGTGGCGGCATACGCTGGTGCGCCGGGGCAGGCATTCGTCACTCCCGGTATTGATCATTCACCGTGGCTGGTACGTGGCGGGATCGGCTTTGTCCATACCACTGCGAACGGTACCGAAATCACATTGCGATATGACGCCGAAGGTCGTTCGGATTACCTGAATCATACGGCTTCGGTTCGGGCTAACTGGACGTTTTAGGCTGGGTAACCATGAAAAGGGCGGAAGGCAGCGCGTCATTTTATAGCTGTCGTGTTGCTTTACACCGAAAGTTGCCCTACGTTTAGAATGAAAATTATGCGGCTAAGTGGGGCAGTTTTCGATTCAAATCAATACCTGCTAAGCTCTTGATGCAGCGACAGAAAGTCAAACAGTTTTAATGGTCCGTTGAAAAACTGGGCCATTTTTTATGGGCGGTCAGGATCAGCCCTGCGATTTCCAATATGTTGGAAAGTGTAATAGAGCTTTATACGTAGGAGATAGAAAAGGGCTTGTGTTTATAGCGCAGAGATTTGAGTTGCGCGGTGCAATGGCGACAATCTCTCCAGGTACTGTGCCTTAGAGTGGTGCAATAGGCCTGACATTTCCAGGTTTGGTAGGCCCATTTGTGAGCAGCGATGGTTGATGTGTCTTACACATTAATTTAATGTTGTTATCAGTAACACCTGAAGTTTTATGTTCAAGTCATTGCAGTTGCGCAAGGCTCCTATCGGCCAATAGCAGACATTCTCGATACCTCATTATTGTTATGATTACCCCATCATTTGATGGCAGCAAGATAAGGGCGTGATGAGCATGGACAAGCAACAGCACTGGGAAACCGTATATAAGACGAAGGCTCCTGATGCCGTTAGTTGGTATCGCGAGCATTTAGATACGTCGATCGAGCTCATACGGCAAGCTTCGTCATCGTCATCGGTCAACGTTATTGACGTCGGCGGTGGAGAGTCCACTCTGGTTGATGACTTGCTACGTCTTGGTTATTCGAATATATCCATTCTCGATATTTCCGTGAAGGCCTTGGAGGTCGCGCAAGAGAGATTGGGCTCATCGGCAGGTGATGTTCAATGGATTGCCGCGGACATCACTGAGGTCGAACTACCAAGTAAGAAATACGATATTTGGCACGACCGGGCTGTATTTCACTTCCTGACAGAGCCTGCCCAGCGGGAGGCCTACGTGCTTCAAGTCGCTAAATCGGTGAAGACAGGCGGAACCGTTATTGTTGCTACGTTTGGACCTGACGGGCCAGATAGCTGTAGCGGCCTGCCTACAGTAAAGTACGATTCTGATTCTCTGCACGGCGAATTCGGTGCGAGTTTCAAACTTGTAGCCAGTTTAACGGAACAGCATAAAACGCCGTTCGGTACGACTCAGCAGTTTCTGTATTGCTTCTGCAAAGTTGAAGCGATGTAGCTGTTGATTTGAAAGTCGCATAAGTGCGAGTCCACTGTCCGCTTTGGGTCGCAAGCGGACACTGTTGAACGAGCAACAGTAATGAAGAGATGGCCCTCCGTGCGATGAACAGCCTCAGGGCTACTTCGGCTCCACCACTTTTACCGTGCGCCAGCGGAAGTTGTCGTTGTCCGCCGGAATCCATTGCAGGCACCAGGGATTGATGCATTCCTGACCTTCGGTTCCCGGCGCAACAGCCAAGAAACTTTCCTCGTCATAGTGCTGCACCTCGGACCGTTGCCATGTCATGCAGAACTTGCAGCGAATTTCTCCAAAGCCCTTCTTCATCGCGTCGTCCAATTGTTGCTAATGCGGGTAGAGTAGTCCGGTATGACCGGCAAAAAAACGGTAGGCGTGTAAATGCCATTTGCTTGGGAAGCTGATTCTTTATTCATTATTGCCAATTTTCGTTCAAAAACATGGTGATAAAAATCCGTGGAAGTAGGCCTCTTCAGGCTAAGCAATCTAGTCTAATAAAGCTTGGGCCGATAGCCTCCCAAATCAAATAGCTGCTCGGGTCGTCGTCAAAGACTCTTTAAACGAAATCGCCAAGTGTTCAATAAAAGCACGCACCACCGGCGGCAATCCTCGTCGTGTGGTGAAGACAATGTGCACGATGCCCGCTTCAGTGCTCCATTGAGGAAGCACATGGACCAGGCTGCCTTCATCCAGTTCTTTGCTGCAGCAGTGCTCCGGCAGTAACGCGATACCAAGCCCGGCTAAGGCAGCGGAGCGCAATGCGCCGAAATCTGCGCAAGTCATGCGTGGTTGATGGGTGACTGAACGTTGCGCACCGTCGGCGTCAAAAAAGTCCCATGTAACCGGTCCAATCTGATCCGTGCTGGCCAGGGTGGGCAATTCCAAAAGCGTATCCAGGTCACCTTTCTTGCATAGTTTTGCCAGCTTCGGAGCAGCAACCAGAATGCGACTGGAGTGACCGAGTGTGCGCATGATCAATGCCGCATCGGTCGTCAATGCTGTGCGTACCCTGATGGCGACGTCGATACGTTCATCAATTAGGTCGACTGCACGGTCTGCCGCCACCATTTGTAGCTGCGCTTTGGGATAAGTTTTCAAGAAACTGGTGAGGGTAGGAGACAGCGCTTCCATTAAGCCGAGCGGGCAGCTGCAACGCACGATTCCATGCGGCTCGCCCAAAGCATCCGAGACCACAGCATCGGCTTGCTGGACGTCCAGGACGATGGTGCGGCATCGTTCGTAAAAGGCCTGGCCGACTTCGGTCACTCTAAATCTTCGCGTCGAGCGCTCGATGAGACGTACGCCCAATCGCGTTTCCAATGCTGCGATTCTTCTGCTTAAGGTGGACTTGGGCAGGCCCAATGCACGCCCGGCAGCAGTGAATCCCCCATGGAGAATGACCTCTGCATAAAGAGTGTAATCGTTGATGTCTTGCATAGTTATTATCCCAATAATGGAACTATATTATCCATTTTTCCAGTCTACTCGAATCTTTGTTCCACATGCATCATGTTTTCACCGCGACGAATTGTTCGACGCAACTTTTAGGAGAAAACATCATAGAACGCAATTTTGAAAACAAAGTAGTCGTAGTAACCGGTGGCAGCAGCGGCATTGGATTGGCTACAGCCCAACGATTTGCCGAGCAGGGCGCCTATGTTTATGTCACCGGTCGTCGTCAGGAAGAGCTAGACAAGGCAGTGAAAGCAATTGGCCCGCGTGCGACCGGTGTGCGGGGTGATATGTCCAAGCTCGCGGATATTGACCGCCTCTATGACGTCGTTCAACAGAAGCATGCGCAAATCGATGTGCTGTATGCGAATGCCGGCGGTGGCTCCATGTTGCCGTTAGGAGCAATTACAGAGGAACACTTCGACAATACGTTTGGCATCAATGTGAAAGGTGTTGTGTTCACCGTGCAGAAAGCACTTCCATTATTAAAAGATGGTGCTTCTGTTGTGCTGACTGGCTCTGTGACTGGCTCGACAGGTACTGCTGCCTTCAGCATCTACAGCGCAACTAAAGCGGCAGTACGTAATCTCGCGCGTAGCTGGACACTGGATTTAAAGGACCGCGGTATTCGTGTGAATGTGGTTAGTCCTGGCCCTATCCGTACGCCAGGACTGGTTGAACTGGCCGGCGACGACGCGGCACAACAGCAAGGTTTGCTGGATTACATGGCAAGTCAGGTCCCGATTGGCCGCGTCGGCGAGGTGGATGAAATCGCGAAAGCGGTCACCTTCCTCGCGTCCTCAGATGCAAAATTTATCGCTGGTGCCGAGTTATTTGTTGATGGTGGACTGGCACAGATTTAATCGGGTGCAAGTGATTGTTTGGGTCGAAAGCGCCTGTCCGTTTTCGACCCCATCCGGACCGGTATTTCGCCACGATGCAACTCAGTGTAACTAGGAGGATTTTTTATCCCAGCCAACAACGATATCATTTTCGAGAGTGATTCGAAGCGCATATCGACCTTTTCCAGTTTGCTGATACTTCCAGACTTTGCGTGTGAAGGCCCGCATTACTTTTGAATCAACATCTAGTGGCTGACCAATTGAGCGTAGTTAACCGATGAGTACACGCGTCAAAACCGCACCATCTCGCCGTGCTTAAGCGCGACAAAATCCGCCGTCGGTATGTTGGCTTTTTTCAGCTCTTGTTCCAACGCCTTAGGTGGTTCATCCAGCGATTCATCGGTCAATTCAAAGGTGCCCCAGTGTATGCCGATTGAGCGTCGTGCATGGACGTTCTGATGTATCTTCACTGCCTCGCCCGGATCGACATGCTGCGCTTTCATGAACCAGCGTGGCGCGTAGGCACCGATAGGTAGCAAGGCGAGGTCGAATGGCGCGAAGCGTTTGCCTATGTCTTCAAAATCGCGCGAGTAACCGGTATCGCCAGCGAAGAAGAAGGATAGAGGCGTCTTTGCGTTATCTGCTGTAGTGACGGCCCAGCCACCCCATAAAGTCTGGAAGCGATCATTCAGGCTGCGTGCCGACCAGTGTTGTACCGGCACGAAGTTGAAGGCGAGGCCCCGTACATCGGTTTTATCCCACCAGCCCAGTTCCTGCACATTGGTAATGCCGATATCGGCCATCCATTTCTTGATACCGAGCGGCACCAGGAATAATGGCGCGCCGCCTTGCTGCTCATTTAGCTTGAGCACCGTTTCCTTGTCTAGGTGATCGTAGTGGTTATGCGAGATCACCACCACGTCAATATGCGGTAGTTGCGCGTAGCTAAGCGCTGGTGGCACTTTGCGTTGCGGTCCCATGAAGGTGAGCGGCGATGCGCGCTCCGACCAGATCGGATCGGTCAGGATGTTGACGCCGCGCATTTGTACCAATACGGTTGCATGACCGATCCAGGTGGCGGTTGATACTTCTTTATTCGCCTGCAGCCAGCTGGCATCAGCCTGCACGATGGGGAAGTGGTAGCCGTTAGCGGGTGGCTTGGGCAAGCCTTGGGTCAGGCGTTCCCATTGCCATTTGAAGAAGGAACCGCCGATGTCGCCTTGCAGGTAGTTGTTTTTGTAGAGTGGCGGTGGCGAGCTGATGTAGGCGTGGACGCCGCCATATGCGGCTACGAGTATGGCTGCCAGTAGCGCCCATCGAAGACGAGGACGCGTCTTCGATGGTGTGGCAGGCGCAGCGGAAACGGATTGCTGGGGTTTCATGCTGCGCATGTCGTGCCTGCTGTTACTTCTGCGCAGTCAACGTGCTTGCTTTGATTTTTGATTCCAGCACCTTACCCTTGCGTGCACGCTTGCCAATGTGGTTGGCGAGACCGGATGCCGATAATGCTACTTCCTGCGCCTTGCCGCCACGACCTGCACCGGAGACGATGACGCCGCGTTGGCTGATCGGTTGTGCTGCCAGCAGTTTCTCGTTGGTTTCCAGATCCATCAGGATCACACCACGACCACCGGCAGTGAGTGTTTTGATTTCGTCGATACCAAAGACCAGCAACCGTCCTTTTTCCGACAGGCAGGCAATCGCACTGGCACCATCGGTGACCGGGCGTGGTGGCAATGGTTCATCGCCATCGTCCAGCGTGATGAAGGATTTGCCGCCACGGGTACGGCTGACCATGTCACCGGATTTGGCGGTGAAGCCATAACCGGCAGTCGATGCCAGCAATAGCGTGACGTCAGCAGGGCCGGCAAAGTAGTGCAGGATGCGGGTGCCGCTCGCCAGTTCGACCAGCGTCGTGATTGGCACGCCATCGCCGCGTGCACCGGGCAGGGCGGAGACCGGAACCGAGTAGATACGGCCATTCGAGCCGAATACCAGCAAGCTGTCGACGGTACGGCACTCAAAGGTGTCGTACAAGGTGTCGCCTGCCTTGAAGGTGAATTGCGCGGCATCATGACCGTGACCGGTACGGGCGCGTACCCAGCCTTTTTGTGAGATGACGACTGTCACCGGTTCGTCGATAACTTTGGTTTCGACCGAGGCTTTCTCTGCGACTTCGATCAGGGTGCGACGTGCATCGCCGAATTGTTTTTCGTCGGCTTCGATTTCCTTGATGACCAGGCGCTTCATCGACGATGGATTGTCGAGCAAGTCTTGCAGCGTGGTTTTTTCGTTGCGCAGTTCTGCCAGTTCTTGCTGGATCTTGATGGTTTCCAGTCGTGCCAATTGGCGCAAGCGGATTTCCAGGATGTCGTCAGCTTGGCGTTCGGATAAGCGGAACGCATCCATCAACGCCGGTTTCGGTTCGTCCGATTCGCGGATGATCTTGATGACTTTATCGATATTGAGCAGGATGGCTTCGCGGCCTTCCAGGATATGGATACGGTCGTCAACTTTTTGCAGGCGGAATTGGGTACGACGGGTAATCGTCGTGAAACGGAAGTCTATCCATTCACGCAGGATGTCTCCCAGCGATTTTTGGCGTGGACGACCATCACCACCTATCATCACCAGATTGATGGAAACGCTGGTTTCCAGTGAGGTGTGTGCCAGCAACAGGTTGGTGAATTCGGTCTGGTCGAGGTTTTTCGATTTCGGCTCGAACACCAGGCGCACCGGTGCATCACGGCCGGATTCATCGCGTACTGCATCCAGCATGGACAGCACGGTTTGTTTCAGTGCCAGTTGTTCCGGCGACAGCGATTTTTTGCCGAGCTTGATCTTCGGATTGGTCAGCTCTTCGATTTCTTCCAGCACGCGTTGCGCCGAGGTGCCGTGCGGCAGCTCGGTGACGACCGCTTGCCATTGGCCGCGCGCCATGTCTTCTATCTTCCACGTTGCACGCACCTTGACGCTGCCGCGACCGCTGGCATAGATGTCGCTGATCGCTGTCGGCGAGGTGATGATTTGTCCTCCGCCCGGGAAGTCGGGTCCCGGTACGATTGCCATCAATTCTTCGTGAGTCAGTTTTGGATTGCGGATCAGTGCAACGGCTGCCTTGGCGATTTCATGCAGGTTGTGCGACGGGATCTCGGTCGCCATACCGACTGCAATACCGGATGCGCCGTTGAGCAAGACGAACGGCAGGCGGCTCGGCAGCAACTTCGGTTCTTCAGTCGAGCCGTCGTAGTTAGGCTGGAAGTCGACCGTGCCCATATCGATTTCATCGAGCAGCAGTTTCGAGATTGGTGTCAGACGGGCTTCGGTGTAACGCATCGCTGCTGCGCCGTCGCCATCGCGTGAGCCGAAGTTACCCTGGCCATCGATCAAGGGATAACGCAGCGAGAAATCCTGTGCCATACGCACCAGCGCGTCGTACACCGACTGGTCACCGTGCGGATGCAATTTGCCGAGCACGTCGCCGACGACCGCTGCTGATTTGCGCGGTTTGGCGGCCGCGTTCAGGCCCAGTTCATTCATTGCGTACAGGATGCGGCGCTGTACCGGTTTCTGACCGTCGCATACATCCGGCAGGGCGCGGCCCTTGACGACGGAGATGGCGTAATCCAGGTAAGCGCGTTCGGCGAAGGTCGCCAGGGTCAGCGCTTCGCCGTCATCGGCGGGTACAGGGTCGAAGAGATTGGCTTGATCGGTCATTGTTGTTCTGAAAAATTATTCGATGTAGGTGAGGGCGTCTATGCGTCTGTATTAGATTAGATGTCGGCTTCAGCTTCGTTGCCGTGCTCTTCTATCCAGGTGCGGCGTGCCGCAGCTTCGCCTTTGCCCATCAACATATTGAAACGCGATTCGGACGTGTCGAGGTCGAATTCGCCGAGTGACACTGGCAGCAGGCGACGGGTGTCCGGGTTCATCGTGGTTTCCCACAGCTGTTCCGCATTCATCTCGCCCAGACCTTTGAAGCGCGAGATGCTCCATGCACCATCCTTGACGCCATCTTTGCGCAACTTGTCTTCGATTGCTTCCAGCTCACCGGCATCCAGTGCGTAGATTTTTTGCACCGGCTTTTTGCCACGTGCCGGCGCGTCAACACGGAACAGCGGTGGACGCGCGATGCAAATATGACCGCGGTCTATCAGTTGTGGGAAGTGTTTGAAGAATAAAGTCAGCAGCAAGACCTGGATGTGCGAGCCATCAACGTCCGCGTCGGACAGGATGCAGATGCGGCCATAACGCAGGTTGCTGAGGTCAACGTCGTCGTTCTTGCCGTGCGGGTCGACACCGATAGCGACGGCAATATCGTGGATTTCGTTATTGGCGAACAGACGGTCACGTTCGGTTTCCCACGAGTTGAGCACCTTGCCGCGCAAGGGCAGGATCGCCTGGAATTCCTTGTCACGGCCCATTTTGGCTGAACCGCCCGCAGAGTCACCTTCGACCAGGAACAGTTCATTGCGCGAGGTATCGCTGGATTCGCAATCGGTCAGTTTGCCTGGCAGGACTGCGACGCCGGATGATTTTTTCTTTTCGACTTTTTGTGCCGAACGCAGACGCGATTGCGCTTGCTTGATGACCAGCTCAGCCAGCTTCTTGCCGTACTCCACATGCTGGTTCAGCCACAGCTCCAGCGCCGGACGGGTGAACGAGGCGACCAGGCGCACCGCGTCACGTGAATTCAGGCGCTCCTTGATCTGCCCCTGGAATTGCGGGTCGAGTACTTTGGCCGACAGCACGAAAGAAACACGTGCAAACACGTCTTCCGGCAGCAGCTTCACGCCTTTCGGCAGCAGCGAGTGCATTTCGACAAAGCTTTTAACCGCGCCAAACAAACCTTCGCGCAAACCGGATTCATGCGTACCGCCATTCGAGGTCGGGATCAGGTTGACGTAGGACTCGCGCACTACCGCGCCGTCTTCGGTCCAGGCCACGACCCAGGCTGCGCCTTCACCTTCGGCAAAGCCTTCCGCGTCGGCACCAGCGTATTGCTCGCCTTCGAACAATGGGATCAGGGTCTCCGAGTTGGATGCCTGTGCTAATGATTCGGTGAGATAGCCGCGCAAGCCCTGGTCGTATTGCCAGGTTTGCGTTTCGCCGTTCTTTGCATTGATCAGTGTGACTTTGACGCCTGGCAGCAGGACAGCCTTGGAGCGCAACAGGCGTTGCAGCTCAGCTTGCGGAATGACGGAAGAATCAAAGTATTTGGCATCCGGCCATGCGGTAACGCGGGTACCGCTGCGTTTTTCATCGCGGGCTATAGGACGGGATTTTAGTGGCTCGACGACATCGCCACCGGCAAATACCAGGCTGTGCACGCCGTTTTCGCGCCACACGGTAATTTCGAGACGGGTCGATAGTGCATTCGTGACGGATACACCGACGCCGTGCAAACCACCAGAGAAAGCGTAAGCACCACCCGAACCTTTGTCGAATTTGCCGCCGGCATGCAAACGCGTGAAAACAATTTCCACGGTCGGCACTTTTTCTTCCGGATGCAGGCCGACAGGAATACCACGACCATCGTCCTCGACGCTGACGCTACCGTCAGTATTGAGTGTGACGACGATGTTTTTACAATGACCGCCCAGTGCTTCATCGGAGGCATTGTCTATGACTTCCTGGATGATATGCAGCGGGTTCTCG
>JBEBUE010000019.1:0-14985 GCA_040393485.1 Herminiimonas sp. | reverse complement strand
TATTGTCCGGCCCGGCTGCCACCATCATGGGCGTATTGCCTTTCGTTAGCTCGACGGCTGACTCGGTATCGATAGACGTTGGTGGCACCACCACCGACATCGCCTTGTTCGCTGATGGTGCCCCGCTGCTGGAACCACAAGGGGTGGAGATCGAAGGACACAAGACCTTGATCCGCGGCTTGCTCACGCATTCGATGGCATTAGGTGGCGACAGCCATGTGCAAGTGGTCGATGGTGCATTGCAGATCGGCCCGGAACGCAAGGGTTCGGCCATGGCGTTTGATGGCCCGGTACCGACACCTACCGATGCCTTGATCGTGCTCGGTCGTGCCAGCATAGGTGATAAGGCCAAGGCGCTGCGTGCGATGGAAGGACTGGCCGCCAGCTTGCAGCAAACACCGCAACAGGTGGCACAGGCGATCGTCGACACCATGTGCGGCCGCATCGCAACCAAGGTCAATGAAATGATCGCAGAGGTCAACAGCAAACCGGTCTACACCATCCACGAACTGCTGGAAGGTAAAGTCCTGCAGCCGCAACAATTGATCGCAGTCGGTGGTCCTGCTCCTTATATCGCCGAACAGGTAGGCGCGTTGCTGGCCTTGCCGGCTACCGTGCCACAGGACTCGGAAGTGATCAATGCCAGCGGTGCGGCGATGGCGCGTACTACGGTGGAGCTGAACCTGCTGGCCGATACCGAATCGCAACAGCTGACTTTTGCCGAAGATGGCCGCAAGCAAAAGATTTCGTCACGCACCAGCGTCGACGAGATCGTCGACATCGGCAAGGAAAGATTACTGGAAATCGCCAAGGCAGCCGGTGCACGGGATGAAGATCTCGAAGTGGAAGTCGCCGACCTGCAGTCATTCAACGTCATCCATGGTTACGCCACTACCGGCAAAAATATACGTGTCCGCTTGCAGATCAAACCCGGACTTATCAAGCAACAGCAATAAGCAAAGCGTGAGGAACACATCGTGACTAAAAAAACAGGGCTGGTATTTTTCCCCGCATTTGACTATGCGATTTCACCAACGCATCCGGAGCGTGAAGAGCGCCTCTTGTACACACAGGATCAGGTCTTTGAAGAAGGCTTGCTGGATTTCGACAACATCAAGGAATTCAAACCTGGCGTAGCAACCACCGAAGATATCCAGCGCGTGCATTTCTGCGTGCCTGGCATCGATGAAATCGTGCATGCATCGCACCTGATCGCGGTCGGCGGCTGCATCACGGCAGCAGACAAGGTGATGACCAAGGAAGTGGACAATGCATTTGCATTAGTGCGCCCTTGTGGCCACCACTCCTATCGCGTGGTACATGGCAGCCGTGGCTTTTGCACGCTGAACATGGAAGCCATCATGGTCGAATACATCCGCCACAAATATGGCGTGAAGAAAATCGCCATCGTCGATACTGATTGCCACCACGGGGACGGTTCACAGGACATCTTCTGGCACGACCCGAATACGCTCTTCATCTCCATGCACCAGGATGGTCGTACCCTCTACCCGGGTTCCGGCTTTGCCGATGAACTGGGTGGACCGAACGCCTTCGGCACCACCATCAACCTGCCTATGCCGCCGGATACCTGCGAAGAAGGCTTCCTGTATGTGCTGGATGAAATCGTCATGCCTATCCTGGACGAATTCAAGCCCGACCTCATCATCAATTCGGCCGGACAGGATAACCACTACTCCGACCCGATCACCAATATGAAATTCACCGCGCGTGGCTATGCGGTGCTGAATCAGCGTCTGGCACCGGATTTGGCGGTGCTGGAAGGCGGCTACTCAATTGAAACCGCGCTGCCTTACATCAATACCGGCATCATCCTGGCGATGGCAGGCATGGATTTCAGCCACATCAAGGAACCGGACTACGACGCCGAAAGCCAGAAGCAACCGGCAAACATCACCGCGTATCTGGAAAAACTGAAGGATGCGACTTTCCATCACTGGAATAATCGCCATGCATTACGCGAACAGGTCTATCCGGAGCAGGAATTCCACAAGCGCAGCATGGATGTCTACTACGATACTGACGGTATCCGTGAACACATCAATGAAACTGTACGCTCATGCCCGGATTGCGGCGGTACCGTCGTGATCGATTCGCGCTGCGATGACACGCGTAACCACATCCTCGCCGTGCAGATTCCACGTTATGCGTGTGCTCCGTGCCGTAGCTATGGCGAAGAGCAATACGCCAACGCCACGCCGGGACGTTACACACAGGTGTTCCTGCAGGATAAAGATAACGATCGTTATCTTTCGAAGTAAGATCGATAAGGTGCCGGGTCAAACTAACTTGGCACCTTATGGTCAGCAGCCTGATTGTCAGCCGTGTCCCAGCGCACGCAGCGCGTCCCTGCCGTAAGGCGACAACAGCCACCCCACACAAGCACAATGCAGCGCAACCGTCACCCAGTAGACGCGCTGGAATGATGGCTTGCTGGTTTTATGGCGCAGGATTTTTTGCGCAATCCAGCCTCCCGGCCAACCACCAAGGAAATCCAGCACATGCAGGTTGCTTTCACTAATGCGCCATGTACCTTTGCGCGCAGCCGACTTGTCGATCGCATACGCGACAAAACTCATCAGGCTCAGGCCAACATAGCTACCCAGCACCGGCCATAAAATTGTCGTATCCATTTATCGCTTATCTACTCAAAGGAAAATGGGTTCAGGTTCCAGCTGCACGTCAAAGCGCTGTGCCACATCGGCCTGTATCGCTGCCGCCAGGTTGGCGATCTCGGCACCGCTGGCACCGCCGCGATTGACCAGCACCAGCGCCTGGTTTTCATAGACCCCGGCAGCACCTGCCGTCCTGCCCTTCCAGCCGCACTGGTCTATCAGCCAGCCAGCAGCCAGTTTGACGCTGCCATCCGGCTGTGCATAGTTCACCATCTGCGGATAACGCTGCAACAAGCTATCGCGCTGTGCCGGCGTCACCACCGGGTTCTTGAAGAAACTACCGGCATTGCCGATGACGGCAGGGTCCGGCAATTTGCGCGTGCGTATAGCGATAACCGCGGCACTTATATCCTGCGGTGTCGGTTCGGCAATCGAACGCGCAGCCAGCTCCTGCGCCACATCGGCATAGCGCACATTGGGCTGCCATTGCTTGGGCAAGGCGAAGGTCACATCCAGCACCACGGCACGGTCGTGCAGCGCGTGCTTGAAAACACTGTCACGGTAAGCAAACTGACATGCAGCCTTATCCAGTACGCGCTGTTCACCCGTTGCAAAATCAAACAAGGTCAAAGCGTGAAACCTGTCCTTGATCTCGACACCGTAGGCACCAATGTTCTGGATAGGTGCAGCACCCACGCTGCCCGGTATCAGCGACAGGTTTTCAAGCCCGCCCAACCCGTGTTCCAGCGTCCATAGTACGAACTGATGCCAATTTTCCCCGGCAGCAGCACGGACATAGGTGGCAACTTCATCTTCACCAACGATTTCTATCCCCTTGATGCCCATATGCAGCACCAGGCCGGGGAAATCACGTGTCAAAAGGATATTGCTGCCGCCACCCAGCACCAGACGTGGCAAGGCCGCCAGCGTGGCATCCTGCCGCACTTGTTCCAGCTGTACTACGTCGGTGACAGGAAGATAGGCTTGCGAACTCGCTGCTACCCCGAAGGTATTCAGGTGGCGCAAGGAATAATTGTGCTGTACGGGCAAAGATTGAGTCATAGTGGGCGATTATAATCGCAGCACTAGCTGCCCGGTTTTTTGTCCGTTAGAATGGCAGCCAAACCGAACCAACAACAGGCTTACGCCGGCTCCCTGCCGCGAGCCCAGCAAGAAGGAAATCATCATGCCATCGTTTGATACCGTATCCGAAGCCAATATGGTCGAAGTAAAAAATGCCGTCGACCAGGCTGGCAAGGAAATCACCACCCGTTTCGACTTCAAAGGCAGTGATGCCCGCGTCGAACAAAAAGACCGTGAACTGACCGCTTACGCCGACTCTGAATTCCAGTTGAATCAAGTGCTGGACGTGCTGACCGGCAAACTGGTCAAACGCAATGTAGACGTACGCTTCCTCGACCGCGGCAAAATCGAAAAAATCGGTGGCGACAAGGTAAAACAAGTCATCAAAATTAAAAACGGTATCGAAACCGAAGCTGCGAAAAAAATCGTGCGCATCATCAAAGACAGCAAGATGAAAGTCCAAGCCAGCATCCAGGGCGACGCGGTACGCGTGACCGGCGCCAAGCGCGATGACTTGCAAGCGGCGATGGCCATGCTGCGCAAGGAAGTCGCTGACCTGCCACTGGAATTCAACAACTTCCGCGACTAAACATCCCGCTCGCAAGCAGTCCGGGCAAACTCAGGCCAGCGCCATGAAAACTACACTGCTTGCAACCCTCATGTGCCTGCTCAGCTGGCAGGCACATGCAGCAGATCCCGCCACCAACATCAGCGTGGTTGGCCTGTTCCCCGGCAAAGCAGTATTGGTCATAGATGGTGGTGCACCCAAGACCTACTCGGTCGGCAATACCATCACCGCAGGCATCACACTGGTAGACGTCGACCAAACTACCGCGACGGTAGCCAGCAATGGCAAAAAGCAGCGCATAGAAATCGGCGGCCACGTCAATCGCATTGCACCGTCCGGCTCCAGCAGTGTCACCCTGCAAGCCGATGCGCAAGGCCACTTCCTGGTACAGGGACAAATCAACGGCGGCAGCATGCGCATGCTGGTGGATACTGGCGCATCGATGATCGCGCTGTCCGCCTCTGATGCTAAAAGACTGGGCATAGACTATCGCAAAGGCCGCCAGACCTACGTCAACACAGCCAACGGCACTATACCCGCCTACCACGTCGTCCTGAATACAGTCAAAGTCGGCGACATCGTACTCAATCAGGTCGATGCACTGGTACAGGAAAACAATCTCGGCTTTGCCCTGCTCGGCATGTCTTTCCTGAAACGTACCGAGATGCGGCGTGAAGGCGAGCAGATGATGTTGACTAAACGGTTTTAGCAATCAGACGAACAGACAATAAAAAACGGGCACTGCATGCAGTGCCCGTTTTGATTTCGGCTTAGCTAATTCAAGCGTCCGGATCCTTGACGTGACGGCGTTGTTTCACCGCTTCCGCCAGGCCTTCCAGTACGCCCAGGCTGTCTTCCCAGTTGATACAACCATCGGTCACGGATTGGCCATAGACCAGTTCCTTGCCCGGGATCAGATCCTGGCGACCTGCGACCAGATGCGACTCAACCATCACACCAACGATGCGGGTATCGCCGCCTGCAACCTGCTTGGCGATATCGGCGCAAACCGGGATTTGGTTTTCCGGTTTCTTCGAGCTGTTCGCATGCGAGGTATCGATCATCAGGCGTGAAGCCAGGCCATTGGCGGCGATATCCTTGCAAGCCTGCTCAACGCTAGCCGCATCGTAGTTAGGCGTTTTACCGCCGCGCAGGATGACGTGGCAATCTTCATTGCCGAGCGTCGACACAATCGCGGAGTGACCGCCCTTGGTCACCGACAGGAAGTGATGCGGCTGCGATGCAGCCTTGATCGCATCAACAGCGATTTTCACATTGCCATCGGTACCGTTCTTGAAGCCGACCGGACACGACAGACCGGACGCCAGTTCACGGTGTACCTGCGATTCGGTGGTACGTGCACCAATCGCGCCCCAGCTGATCAGGTCGGCGATGTATTGCGGGCTGATCACATCGAGGAATTCCGTACCTGCAGGCAGGCCCAGTTCGTTGATGTTTAACAGCAATTCGCGTGCAATACGCAAACCGTCATTGATGCGGAAGCTGTTGTCCATGTACGGATCGTTGATCAGGCCTTTCCAGCCGACCGTAGTGCGTGGTTTTTCGAAGTACACGCGCATCACGATTTCGAGCTCGCCGGCGTAGCGCTCACGCTCCTTGATCAGGCGATTCGCGTATTCCATTGCAGCCTTGGGATCGTGGATGGAGCAAGGTCCGATCACCACCATCAGGCGGTCATCCTGGCCATGCAAAATGCGATGCAGAGCAACGCGCGCATTGGCTGCGGTGGTTGCTGCTTTTTCGGTAATACCCAGCTCACGTATCAAATGAGATGGTGGCGTCAGTTCTTTCATTTCTCGAATCCGTAAATCATCTGTGCGTGGCATGTTTTTCTCCAGTCAAAATCTGTTCTGCAAAAATAAAAAACCGCCATCGCGGGCGGTTTTTTAAAGAATTTCGGTCTAAGCTTTTTTTACCTGCGCGCTTACCGCTTCTCCACCGCCGTTGGGCTGGAATAGCTAAAGTAAAAGTAAAATTGGAAGCGCGACGAAATCATGTTTTCAGGTTTAATACGGTTATCTGTCAGCAATAGTGCAATAAATCCGCGGGTTTCGCAAGTAAAACGGTTAAAAGGCGTGACAGATATGACAATTATGGCTTGAATACCAACACTATCAGGCCGTACCGCCCACCGTCACACCATCGATACGCAAGGTAGGCTGACCCACGCCGACCGGCACGCTCTGGCCTTCCTTGCCACAAACACCTACCCCGCTGTCGAGGCGCATGTCATTGCCTATCATCGATACACGATTCAGCACGTCAGGACCGTTACCGATCAGGGTCGCACCCTTGACCGGGTAAGTCACCTTGCCGTTTTCGATCATGTACGCTTCGCTGGCCGAGAATACGAATTTGCCGTTGGTGATGTCGACCTGACCACCGCCAAAGTTCACCGCATACAAACCGTTCTTGACAGATGCCAAGATTTCAGCCGGGTCTTTATCACCACCCAACATATATGTATTCGTCATGCGTGGCATAGGCAGGTGCGCAAACGATTCGCGACGTGCGTTACCAGTCACCGGCATTTTCATCAGGCGCGCATTCATGGTGTCCTGGATATAACCTTTCAGGATGCCGTCTTCGATCAGCGTCGTGCACTGCGTTGGATTGCCTTCGTCATCGATATTCAGCGAACCGCGACGGTCAGCGATCGTGCCGTCATCCACCACCGTCACGCCTTTGGCTGCGACGCGCTCACCGATACGACCGGAGAATGCGCTCGAACCTTTACGGTTGAAATCACCTTCCAGACCGTGACCGATGGCTTCATGCAGCAAGACACCTGGCCAGCCAGGGCCAAGTACCACGGTCATCGGACCTGCAGGCGCAGGACGCGAGTCCAGGTTCACCAGCGCGGAAGCAACCGCTTCACTCGCATATTTTTCCAGCAATTCATCGTCGAAATAGGCATAGCTATAGCGACCACCGCCACCGCTGGAACCCATTTCACGACGACCGTTCTGTTCGGCAATCACGGTGATCGACACACGTACCAGCGGACGAATATCGGCCGCCAGCACGCCATCACTGCGCACCACCAGTACCACGTCATATTCACCGGCCAAGCCAGCCATGACCTGCACCACCCGCGGATCCTTGGCGCGTGCGATACGTTCTATTTTTTCCAACAACTTTACTTTTTCCGTTGCATCCAGCGATGTCAGCGGATCATGCGGCAGATACAGCGAGCGGCCACCAGCATGCTGGATCGCCGAAGCTACCTTGATCTTGCCTGCACCCTGGCGCGCGATAGTACGCGTCGCCTGCGCCGCTTCGAGCAAAGCGCGCTCAGAGATTTCATCCGAATACGAGAATGCGGTCTTGTCGCCGGATATAGCGCGTACGCCGACACCCTGGTCGATAGAGAAGCTGCCAGTCTTGACGATGCCTTCTTCCAGACTCCAGCCTTCACTCTTGGTGAACTGAAAATACAAATCTGCATAGTCGACGCGATGCGTAAACATCGACCCCAGCGTTTTGATCAGGATGGATTCATCCAGGCCAAAAGGCGTCAACAGTACATCGCGGGCGACGGCTAGCGTTTTTAGATTTGGTTCAAATGGAGTCATTGTGTCTTTGCTATTCACGCGTCAAGCGCAAAAATTGATTCGGATAGACGAATTGTAGAGCATATGGCCGCATTCGCCCGCAACTACTACAGCTTGCGATGTTTCAATGCGGGAAGATTCTCTCTTACACCTGATAAATAATGGGGTTCGATATCGCCGATTACAAGGCCCTCGCCCTCTGCCAGCACGGTTTTTACCTCACCCCAGGGATCGATCAGCATGCTGTGGCCCCAGGTCGTACGACCGTTTTTATGACGTCCGCCCTGCGCTGCTGCCAGCACATAGCATTGGTTTTCTATGGCGCGGGCGCGCAGCAGGATTTCCCAGTGCGCCTTGCCGGTTGTATAAGTAAATGCGGCCGGCACCACGATCAGGGTGCAATCACCCATCGCCCGGTACAGCTCGGGGAAACGCAAGTCGTAGCATACCGACAAACCGACCTTGCCAAACGGCGCTTCGAAGGTCGTCACATCGTGACCATCCACGATGGTGCGCGCTTCGTCGTAGGATTCTTCACCCTTGGTAAAGCTGAACAAGTGGATTTTGTCATAGCGCTGTACGCGCTCACCGGCCGGGTTGTACACCATCATGGTGTTCAGGACTTTATCAGCGACCTGGGCCGCCAGCGGCAAGGTTCCGCCTATCAGCCAGATTTGATGTTCACGTGCAGTAGCTGCCATGAAAGCCTGGATAGGTCCTACATCCACCTGCTCGGCATAGCCCAGCTTGTCGGTTTCCTGCATGCCCATCGCCGCCCAGTATTCTGGGAGCAAGACCAGTTGCGCCCCCTGCTGCGCAGCATCGGCTATCAGCCGTCTGGCCGTCGCAATATTCTCCTCTATCGAAGGAGTGGAAATCATCTGGATCGCGGCAACACGCGAGAGGGAATTCGTCATGATTCAGCTTTCTGTTCGCCTGGTTTCAACACACTAGCCAGGCACCGGCGCCGGGATCGGTGTTGAAGATTGTTCATTCTTGCGCTCTACCTTGGTGACGTTCGGGTCTTTCCACGGTCCGGTAATCATGTATTCAAATGTGAACGCGCGCGCCAGTGGCTCGCGCAGGAACAATTGTGCCAGGAAGGTACCGGCACCAATGACCGGATTGACGGCCAGCGCATAGGCCACCGATGCCGCACCAGCGTTGATTTCCGGGATCACCACGGCACGCAGGTTCTGCGATTCCTTATCGATGTCGGCCGAACCTTCTATCAATACTGTCGCACTGACGCCGCGCATTTTCAGGTTGGTGGTGGACGCCACGCCATTATTGATATTCGCGCTACCCGTGATGCCATCGAAGGCAAAACCATCAGAGAATATATCGCGAAAATCCAGCGTCAGGCGGCGCGGTATCGATTGCAGACTGAGCACGCCCAGCAGCTTGGCTGCACCCGGTTCGACTTTAAGGAACTGCCCGGTCGCCATATCCAGGTTGATGTTGCCGGACAAGCTAGGGTAATCGATGGAGAACGGCAAGCCTTTCCAGCTAATGGTGCCTTCCATTTTTCCCTTACCGTTACGCACGACATCGGCAAAGCCGAAACGACCGAGCAGGTTACCGGCATTATTGATGTTCATGCTGTAGTCGAGACTGGAACTATTCCCACTCTTCTTCGCCAGCCAGCTGCCACTAGCCTTCAGGCTTGCATCCGGATTGCTCAACGACAGATTGCGGATACGCCATTCGCGACCTTCAGTGGCGCGCACATAGTTCGCGATGAGTTCCAGATGGCCGAGCTTCTTGCCCATCAATTCAAAGTTATCGGCAATGATGTCCAGCGCCGGCATTTCGGTCGCGGTATCGACGCCGTCCAGCAGGTTCTTGACTTCGGTATTGGCTGTTTTCGGCACCGTCAGTGATGACAGCCGCGCGGTCACTTTGCCCAGCCCACGCCCGGATGACGACTCTATCCAGGTGATATAACCGGACATTTGCGCCGCATCGACGTTGGCTTGCCATGCGCCTTTATCATGCGTCGCGCCGAGCACCACATTGTCAAACTTCTTGTCGAGCAAATTCAACTCAGTGGCACGTACCGCGATACTGGTTGGGTCAACATACTGCGACAGATTGATAACGCTTAATGGATCTGCGGCGACTTTCTTCTTCGGATCAACCGGATCCTTGGTCATCACTTTGAGCCAGTCATCAACATTCAGGTTACGCATGCTGATGTTGAGTGCCAGTCCGTTATTCGGCACAGGCGCAGGCGTATTCACGCCTATACCGCCGTACACGACGCGCCACTCAGGATTGGCAACAGCCGTATTTTTTTCACGCGCGTAATTGGCAGCAATCGAAGGCCCCAACGACACTTTGATGTTGTCACGCATCATGGTCGCACTATCGGACTGCAAGCCTATCTGTTCAAATTTAAGCGGCAACGCATCTTTGGCAGCCTTGTTCAATGGTGCGGGGAAGTCCAGTCCCAAGCCGCGCAGGTTGGAATCGACCACGATGTCCACGCGCTTGCTGCGAACACCGATGCTGACGCCGAAGCGCGTACTGCCGTTAATTTTATCCGTCAGTTTTTGCATCGCAGGCGATGGATAGTTTTTACGCAGGCCCGCTGCAGTCAGCGTACCGTCTGCCTTGATCAGGATGTTGCCGTCCTTTTGCGTACCACCGGAAACCGTCAGCGGCCCACCGAGGAATGTCGATTTGACGCCATTCAGCGTCAGCCCTTTTTCATCAAACTCAAGTTGACCGGTCGTGCCCGACATCATCGGAATTACGTTCTGCAAGGTCACATTATTGTTATTGAATTTCAGTATGCCCTTGACCTTGGCATCGATCATCTTGTGCAGCGGCAGATGCAGTTTCAGCCCCAGCGTTGCATTGCCGCTCGCTTTGGTTTCATCTGTAAAGTGATCGATCCAGGTCGCCACCGGACTATCCAGTGTGTACTGCACCAGGTTCTGCAAGGTCCCGGCAGCGTTGCCATCAATATCCAGTACCGGTGCATCTGCCAGCAGATCAGGAATCACGGCTTTCACGTTCGAGACATCGACACCGTTGGTCTTGCCAGTCTCGCCCTTGATTTCCATGCGGGTGCGATCGAACAGGATGGTGCCCTGCACTTTTTCCAGCAGCGGCCACATCGGCGCCTTGCCATCTTTCGCGAATAAATCCGGCGCATAGTTCAGGCCGCCGTCTTCTATCCTGCCGCCAAAAGTAAACTCGCCTTTCGGTTTTTCGTTCGGCTTGCTGGTATGGAATGGGAAATGCGCCAGATCACCTTTCAGCTTGATGCGGGCATCGCGCAAGGTACCGGCAATCAGCGCATGCGATAGCCAGGTACGGAAGTCCTGGTTCATCGCGGTCGGCAAGTAATTGCCTATCTTGTTCAATTCCAGTCCGGAGATAGTGCCAGTCACATCGATTGTGCCAAGGTCATGTCCGGCACGTTTATGCAAAGGCATCAGGTGACTACCAGACAGGCCTACCGTCAAACCCTGCTGCACGAAATTCAAACCCTTCACGGTCAGCAGGAATTGATCGTTCTTCTGGAACGCCCACTGCGCATCCATATTGAAGGTATCAAATGCCACTTCCGGTTCAGAGAAATAAGTCGGCAAAGCCAGCTTGAGCTGATCCGAAGCCAGCACGATATTGCCGCCCTGGCTGTTGGCATCTATGCGTCCTGACAGGTTTTCAAAACCCGGAATTGCAGGCACGGCCGCCTGCGCTGGTGTGGTCTTGGTCGCTGCACGTGCCGAACGTGCCGGCTGTGCATTCATGGACAGATGCGAAAAATCACCTTTCAGCTTGTAGGAAGCAATCTCCGGATATGCCCCCTGCCACTGCGCAGAGAAGTCCTTCAACACGCCACGCGGTGCGAAATCGCTAAGCATCTGTAACTGCTCTTCCGGCAATGGCAGGCGTCCGGCAAAGTTGGCCCAGGCCTCCAAATCCAGTTGTTTCACCAAAATTTCAGCATGCTCGGGTACGTCTTTCTTCGCCGCCACATAGCGCTTGCTAAAAGTCGTGCTGGGCAAAGTCAGGCCATCACGTGTCTGCAGGGAAAAATCCATCAGTGAAATCGTGTAACCCTGTGCACCAAAGGTCGGCTTGCCATCACGCGGACTTGCATCCAGTGGTTCGCTGATAGCAATCCTGCCATTTGCAGACGTCAATTCCAGCGGCACCAGGTCCTTGCGCAATTGCGCCGACACATCGGACAAGGCCAGATCGGCAGTCAGATCGGCGATACGTGCATGGTCAAACGACAGCCAGGCTCGCAATGAACCCTTGGCATGTTGCAAGTCGAATGGGAAGTCGAGATATGGTTTCCAGGTCGCCAGCTCCGTATCACGCACCGCAGAATAAACGGTGCCAGTCCAGCGCGATGCATCAGAAATTTTCTTGGAAAAGTAAGGATGATCAAAAGCCGCACGTACATCCAGCGGTGCTGCGATCTCAGTCGGCGGTGTGGCCTTGAATGCAAACTGATGATGTCGTCCTTCATTATGCAAAACCACATTGACATCACTCAGCAGCAAGTCCGGTGCTTGCCGCACTTTGTCTTGCCAGCGCAACTGGCCATCCTTGATCCTGATTTCGCGTTGCGACAAGATCCAGTTGGCAGCCTTGCCGTCGCCATCCTTCTGTAAATCGACCAGCATCCCGGCAACGTAGAACTTGCCGTCAACATCACGCTCGATGTCCATATTCGGCCTATCGATCTCCAGGCTATGCAGCCGCAGTTCCGCCACGACCACCGACCACCAGGAAACCGTAGCCGAGACTTTAGGCAAACGTAAAGCGACATCGCCGCCCTGATCGTAAATGGCTACATTGTCCAGCGACAGGAAAGGCCGCAAACCGTGCCATGAAGCATCTATCGCACCGATCGTGACCGGACGACCGATTGCCTTGGTTGCGACATTTTCTACATCAACCCGGTAATTGGAAATTTGTGGCAAAACCACATAGCGCAAGCTGAGGAACAGCGCGCAAAAAACGAAGTAAGCTACCAGCAACAATTTGCCCAGCCAGCACAGGGCATTGAAGCTGACCTGGTTCGCATAGCGTAAAGAGGCCTGCAGCGAGCGCCAGCATAGCTGCAGCCGATTGGCAGTATGGGGCTGTTGTGGTGGACGTGGGTCTGTAGGCATCAATCAAAAAGGTCGGTGAGTCGACTTCGCGTAGAATAAAACAGTCGGCCAGCAAAAAACTGACATTAGCCGACAACAGCGCGGACTTACACCGCAATCATCAAGAACCCCTAGGATACTCTCTCCCAGCCCGTGACGAACATACCTTTGACCCAAGTTGCTGCATCTCGGTTTTATACCCGATGGATAAACGCGGATGAAACCCGCGCGCAAAAGGTAGCCGAAGTCGGCAAATTATCCCTGAACGCCGAGGTTTTCGCTCGGATTTTACAAAACGAAACAGATAGCGGCGCCTCCTTGCCAGCCGCAATGCGACGCTTGCGCAACCTGGTGATCGCCACCCTGATCCGGCGTGACCTCAGCGGTCAGGCCGACCTGGATGAAGTGGTCAGCACCATGACCGCCTTTGGCGACTTCGCAGTCCCGCGCCATTTGGCTGCCGTCATGGCCGATATGATCACCATCCACGGCACCCCGGTCGGGGCAGAATCCGGCGAAACCCAGGAAATGATCGTGCTGGGCATGGGTAAGCTGGGTGGCGGCGAACTGAACGTTTCGTCCGATATCGACCTGATTTTCGTCTATCCGGAAGATGGTGAAACCGTCACCACCACGCCGGAACAGCGCCAGCTGTCCAACCATGAATTCTTTACACGACTGGGCAAGAAACTAATCGCCGCCCTGTCCGAAATCACCGAAGACGGCTTTACCTTCCGCGTCGACATGGCCTTGCGTCCGAACGGCGTGTCCGGCCCGCTGGCCGCCAGCTTTGGCATGGTCGAGGAATACCTGATCGTGCAAGGCCGCGAATGGGAGCGCTATGCCTGGGTCAAGGCGCGCGCTCTGACCGGCAAACCGGCCGATATTGAAGCGCTGGAACAAATCATCCGGCCGTTTGTTTACCGCCGTTATCTCGATTACGGCTCAATCGATGCCATCCGCAACATGCATGCGCAAATCCGCGCCGAAGTCACACGGCAGGAAGCACGCCACCCGGATCGCAGCAACAACGTCAAGCTGGGACGTGGCGGCATCCGCGAAATCGAATTCCTGGCGCAAGTCTTCCAGCTCATACGCGGCGGCCGCGATGCCGCGCTGCGTGACCGTTCGACCCGGCGCACGCTGCGCATCCTGGCCGAAAAGCAATTATTCAAACCCGAAGTAGTCGATCAATTGCTGCATGCTTACACCTTCCTGCGCAATCTGGAGCACCGGCTGCAATATCTGGATGACGCGCAAACCCATACCCTGCCCGCGAATGAGGCGGATCGCCTGATCGTCGCCCAGATGATGGGTTACAACGATGTAGCGTCGCTGCTGGCAGCGCTGGAAGAGCAACGCAAGTTGGTTGCCACCCAATTCGATGAAATCTTCAGCGACAAGAGCAATGACGCTCCCAAGGAAGAAAACGTCGGGGCGGAGCTAAGCGCCGTCTTGAGCGATACCGACAACGCAGAAGCCATCGAAACCTACCTCAGCAGCCTCTCGTTTGACCATGCGGCGGACGCTGCCCAGCGCCTGCTTGCAACCTGGCACTCGCCACGCCTGCAATCGCTGCCGGAAGCCAGCCGCAACAAGCTGGTAGCGCTGGTCAACGCCTCGCTGCCCATCATTGCCAACGTCACCGAAACACGGTCACTGGCCCTGAACCGCCTGCTGAATTTCTTTGAGGCAATAGCCCGACGTGCCGCCTACCTCGCCTTGCTGACTGAATATCCGCATGCGCTGGAACGCGTGATCCGCATGATTGCGGCGAGCGAATGGGCGGCACAGTACCTGACACGCCATCCGATCCTGCTGGATGAATTACTGGACGACCGCACGCTCAAGGCAGCACCGGACTGGAACGCCTTTGCACGCGACTGCCGCCGACGGCTGGACGAAACACCGGGCGACACTGAAAGGCAAATGGACGCCCTGCGCGAAATGCACCACGCGCAACTCATACGCTTGCTGGCACAGGATCTGGTCGGCGACCTCAG
>JBEBUE010000018.1:0-15201 GCA_040393485.1 Herminiimonas sp. | reverse complement strand
GTCGATCACTGGTCGGTGAATGACATCGCCAAACGCAGCGCACATATCCTCGGCAACGAATTCTCCGGCGCGCGCCTACCACTGGAAGAAACCGCAGGCCCTTTGCATTTGCACGGCTTTATCGGCTTGCCGACTGCGTCCAAGGCGCGCGGCGATGCGCAATACTTCTACGTCAACGGCCGCTTCGTACGCGACAAGCTGCTGACGCATGCGGTGCGTTCCGCCTATCAGGACGTGCTGCACGGTGACCGCTATCCGTCATATGTGATCAGTCTGGATCTCGATCCGGCACTGGTCGACGTCAACGTTCATCCATCCAAAATTGAAGTGCGTTTCCGCGATAGTCGCGCCGTCCATCAATTCGTATTCCATGCTGTCAGCCGCGCACTGGCGCAAACATCGGCGACCGCTTTCGGTGCGGTGCCATCGCCGACACCTGCACCATCCGGCGCATTGCCATGGTTACGCGATGCGCAACAAACTACATTTGCACCGCAGTTCCAGCAGCAATATGGCGTCGCGCAAACGACTGCGAATTACGGCGCATTGTTTAATACGGACACTGCTGTCTCCGATGGCGGCAATGGCAGCGCGCCATCCCTGCCCGTCTTCAATGGCAGTACAGCGCAAACCATGTCCGACGAAGAATTCCCGCTCGGCTTTGCGCTGGCGCAATTGCACGGCATCTTCATCCTCGCGCAAAACACCAAGGGCCTGGCGCTGGTCGATATGCATGCGGCACATGAACGCATACTCTACGAGCAATTGAAGAACGCATTGGACGACAATGCGATGCAGGTGCAACCGCTGCTGATCCCGATCACCTTCTACGCGGATGACGTTGAAGTCGGCACAGCCGAAGATAGTCAGGAAACCCTGCAATCGCTGGGCTTTGACATCGCCGTCATGTCGCCGACGACACTCGCCATACGCGCGGTACCGACGTTGCTCAGGAATGCTGATGCGCAATCGCTGGCGCGTGACGTCTTGCGCGATGTCCGCGAATACGGTGGCTCACGGGTGCTGGTGGAAAGACGCAATGAATTGCTCGGCACACTGGCCTGCCATACTGCTGTACGCGCCAACCGCATGCTGACGGTACCGGAAATGAATGCACTGCTGCGCCAGATGGAAGCCACCGAACGCGCCGACCAGTGCAACCATGGTCGTCCGACCTGGGTGCAACTGGGCTTGTCTGACCTCGACAAACTCTTCGAGCGCGGACGTTAACATGCCTGCAAAACCACTGGTCGTCTCCATCATGGGACCGACCGCCTCCGGCAAAACTGCCGCTGCGCTGGCTATCGCTGAACGTATCCCGGCAGAAATCATCTCCGTTGATTCCGCCCTCGTATATCGCGAAATGGACATCGGTACGGCCAAGCCCACCGCAGCAGAACTGGCGCAAGTACCGCACCACCTGATCGACATCCTCGATCCGCTGGAATCGTATTCGGTCATGCAATTCCGTCAGGATGCGATACGCCTGGTCGCAGAAATCCATGCACGCGGCAAACTACCCTTGCTGGTCGGCGGCACCATGCTGTATTTCAAAGGTTTGAAAGATGGACTGGACGCACTGCCACAAGCAGATGCGACACTGCGCGCAGAACTGGATGCGGAAGCCGCAGAGATAGGCTCACCTGCGATGCACGCGAAACTGGCGGCACTCGATCCAGTCACCGCCGCGCGCCTGAAACCAAACGACTCGCAACGCATACAACGCGCGCTGGAAATCATCGCACTCACCGGCCAGCCTATGTCCGCACTACTGGCGCAGGCACCAAAGACCGAACTACCGTTCACGCTGCTGCCGATAGCGCTGGAACCATCTGATCGCAGCGTGCTGCATGCACGTATTGCCACCCGCTTCGACGCCATGCTGAAAGGCGGCGCGCTGCTGGACGAAGTCAAAGCATTGCGCGCACGTGGCGACCTGCATCTGGGCCTGCCATCCATGCGCTGCGTAGGCTACCGCCAAAGCTGGGAATACCTGGATGGCGCATACGGGCTGACAGAATTACGCGAACGCGGCATTGCTGCCACCCGTCAACTGGCGAAACGGCAACTCACGTGGCTGCGCTCAATGGACGACCGACACATCATCGATTGCCTCGCACCCGATGCGGCCGGCAGCATCCTGCAACAAATAGAAAAGGCGCAAAATCAGGGCTGATTGTAAATTCCATAATATTTCCATCGAATATTCAGCAAGTAATGGAATTTGGATATTGACAGGCGATGCCAAAAACGCGATAATTTTCGGCTATCTGGTGATATAGCTCAGTTGGTTAGAGCACAGCACTCATAATGCTGGGGTCGGTGGTTCAAGTCCACCTATCACCACCAAAATATCGTTACAAGTTTGACTTGCAACGTTTAAAAACCCGCTTCATGCCCAGGCTGAAGCGGGTTTTTTCATATCTGCCATACTGCAGTATTCCGCAATATTCCGCGCGCAGTATTCCGGCATGCATTTCAGGTCTATCGCCCGGGCAAGGGCAGACCTTCCGCGAGCGCGACTTTTTTCAACGCACCTTCAATGATGACGCGGGCTTGTGCAGTGGCCTGATGAATTTGGCGATGCAGTATTTCGTCTTTTGAATTCTCGTTTTGACACTGAGCACTATAGCGCTCGAAACTACCCAGCATGTGCAGTATCTCTACCAGATGTCTGGGGCATTCACAGTAGACAGAATTCGCAGCCAGTGTAATCGCCGTCAATGCCTGATCATCGAAATAGGTCGCAGGAGTCGTATCCAGCACTTCTTTTTTCGGCTCGGCATCCTGCGGATGCCTGGCATGTTGCGACATCAGCAGTTCGCATAAAGAAGCAAGCTCACTCGCATCCGACGGCGTCCTGGCCACCAGGTATCCCGCCAGTCGCAACTTGCTGATCACGTCGTGACGAGCGAAGCGATACATAATAATGACGCCACGCGCATTGATAAGCTTGCGCGCCTCCTCCACATCCTCACGCACCAGATGCGCTATCTCGGATGCCTCTATCAACAGTAGATCAGCAGAAATCGCTGTAAATGCAGTCCTGGCGCTTTGCAAATTTGCGCAATGGCGCGCCACTTCGAATCTGCCTTCATACCGGTCAATTTCAAACAGGCAGTTGCTCATGCGCCCAGCAACAATCGCCAGTCTTATTCCGTTTGAATATGACTGGTTCACCTGCAAAGTGGAGGTGCGCTCACTTAACAGGCGCAATTCTTCCAGCATGGCCGCCAGCTCGACTGGCGACAGATGGGCAATCGCACCTATCGGATTACCGCGATCCACCAATTGCTTGAGCAGCGCGAGATGACTGACCTCTTCCGCCGAGTACTCGCGATGTCCGCTGGCAGAACGGCGCGGCTGCAGCAAACCATAGCGACGCTCCCATACGCGCAATGTTTCCACCGGTATCCCGGACAGGCGCGCCGCAGAACCAGCCCGGTACATGGGAGCCCCCTGGACAGACGCGGGTTTATTCGAATGATCAGATGTCATGACTCACACCAATTAAATAATGAACAGGTATTGTACCGATAAAATCTTCTAATTTGCTACGTAAAATATCGACTTTGTCCACATCCTCGCTTATATTTTGCGTGCAAAAGCTGTTCATTACTAAGTCAGGCTCAAGCTCATATTACTTTTTCTGGCTTGCGACAGATGCAAGTCGCCATCGCCCGGAACCGAAAAACAGGCCCGGTTTTGATTCCTCAATAAGGTTGATCGAAACATGCACATCCTTATTACAGGCGGCACCGGATTGATAGGAAAAAAGCTGTGTCGCGTCCTGCTACAGGCAGGCAATCGCGTGACCGTGCTAAGTCGGCACCCTGAATCGATCGGGCAGAAATGTGGCGATCAAATCATTGCGATGACCAGCCTTGATCAGTGGGAGCAGCATCCGCCTTTTGATGCCGTCATCAACCTGGCGGGAGCACCGATTATCGATGCGGCCTGGAGTGCGGCCCGGAAGCAATACTTATGGGACAGCCGTGTGACATTCACGCAAGCCTTAGTCAAGCGCATGGCAGCGAGTACCCACAAACCCGCCATCCTGTTGAGCGGTTCTGCAGTCGGGTACTACGGAGATCATCGTGACAACGATATGCCATTGAGCGAATCGGCACAGGCTGGCACAGATTTTCCTGCACTGTTGTGTTCAGCCTGGGAGGCAGAGGCTATGCATGCACAAGAGCTCGGCGTACGTGTGTGCCTGCTGCGCACCGGCTTGGTCCTTTCTGCAGACGGTGGTTTGCTGCGTCGCATGTTGTTGCCGTTTCAGCTTGGATTAGGCACGCAGCTGGGCAATGGACGGCAGTGGATGAGCTGGATACACATAGATGACTATGTGGAAATTGTCATACGCTTGCTGGCCACACGTACTGCTGAAGGCCCCTTCAACATGACGGCACCGCATGCGGTACGCAATGCCGAGTTTACTTCTAGGCTAGCGGCGGCATTACGCAGGCCCGCCTGGTTTACAGCACCGGCAATCGTACTGAAGTTAGCAATGGGCGCCAGAAGCATGCTGCTTTTAGGCGGGCAAAGGGTGACACCTGCACGCATCAGCGAGATGGGATTTTCATTTAAATACCCCGCCCTCGACGATGCTTTAAAGGCTTTGTTGTGAGGCAAGAAGCGCTGAAAAGCGTCGCTCCCTTGCGACGCAGGGCATTGAATGCAACACACCATCTATACCAAGTATCGAACGGACTTCCAATGGCAGAAGCAGAACAACTCAAGGAATGGCTGGCAAAAATAGCCCTGAAAGACAGCGATGCTTTCCGTGCGCTCTATGACGCAAGCTCACCCAAGCTGTATGGTTTTGCACTGCGCATCGTCATTAAACGCGAACTGGCTGAAGAAGTATTGCAGGAAAGTTTTATCAATATCTGGAACAACGCGGCAACGTATCGGCCAGACCTGTCACCCGCGATGGCCTGGATTACGACGATCGTGCGCAACAAAGCATACGATACCCTACGCAGAAATTACCATGCGGCAGAAGCAGATAGCGGCTGCGCCACGCCAGAGTTAGTGGACGCACTGGAAAGCCACGAGCCGACGCCGCTTGAAGTGTTGCACTCTAACGATCACTCGAAGGCTTTGGGAGCATGTATCGGGCGCCTGGACGGCTTGCACAGGCAAATCATCGCACTGGCATTTTTTAATGATCTGTCTCACAGCGAAATCGCCCAGCATATGAAACTGCCGATTGGTACTGTCAAAACATGGATAAGGCGCGACCTTAATGCGATGCGCGCTTTCCTTCAGTCCAAGAAGATCAGCATCAATATGTAATATCACCGCCTCGCTGCAGATGGGGTAGCTTCGCAACAGATGAATGACCCGCTTAATTTATCAACCAACACAACCTGGAACCAACGTGCATTCAATTTTAAAACTCATTCTTTCAACAGGACTGGCCTGTATTTCAGCATTTTCCTTTGCCGCCTCTAACCCGCTTAGTGTGCATATCCTGGATTTGCAAACCGGCCAGCCCATGCCCGGTGTAGCAGTAACCCTGGAGCAGAAAAAAGGAGCTGACTGGGCACAAATAAACAGCGGTGTAACAAATGAGCAAGGGCGTATCGTCGCCCTGTATCCCGCGACTCAGGCTTTATCTGTCGGCATCTATCGTGTAGTTTTCAAAACCGGCAAGCATTATGCGCAGTTAAACCAGAAGACATTCTTCGTTGAAATTCCGGTCGAGTTCAACCTCGACAAAGTCGATGAGCACTATCACATCCCTCTGCTCTTAAGTCCGTATGGCTACTCAACTTATCGCGGAAATTGATGAGGATAAGAAATCGCTTCCTTGCCCCTAACGGAGCAAGGCTGAAAGCAACCTTCATTACTTCCGCGAATAACGCTCCAGCAATTCAAACAAGGCCATACCCAGCACCATCGCGGTGACAAATATAATCGTCTTGCTGTTACCTATCACCAGTGTCGCCAGTGCCGGTCCCGGGCAATAACCGGCCAGCCCCCAGCCGACACCAAATGCCAGGCCACCAAACACCAGCCGCTTATCTATATGCTTCGCCTGCGGCAAACGCAAAGGCTCTCCCAGTAAAGTCTTGCTGCGTTTAGCGGCAGCGCTGAAAGCGACCAGGCCAACACAGATCGCACCACCCATCACAAACGCCAGCGATGGATCCCAGTTCCCGCGCAAGTCCAGGAAGCCTATTACTTTCGCAGGATTAGCCATTCCCGAAACAATCAAGCCTATCCCGAAGATCAGTCCGGCCAGTAATGCCATAAAGATTTGCATGGCGATGCTCCTAAGCGGTCAAATGACGCATGATGTAAACGGTCAGGAATCCTGCCGCCATGAAGGACAGTGTTGCCACCAGCGAACGCAGCGACAGGCGCGATAAACCACATACACCATGACCGCTAGTACAACCTGCACCGTAACGCGTACCCAACCCGACCAGCAAGCCGGCAACGACCAGCGTCACATTGCTGGCTTCGATCGTAGCCTCCGGCAAAGGCCGAAACAGCGCATATAACAGAGGCGCTGCCATCAGCCCCAACAGAAAAGCCAGGCGCCACAACAAATCGCCTTTTACCGGTCGCAGCAAACCGCCGAGGATGCCGCTGATACCGGCAATCTTGCCGTTGAAGAGTATGAACAGGGCAGCGGCCAGTCCGATCAGCACGCCGCCGGCCAGCGCATGCCATGGCGTAAAGTGCATCCAGTCTATCGTCATGATTTTTTCCTTTTTGCAGGTGCGCAGTACTGTTGATACAGGACTTCAATGATTGCCATCGCCTCTTTACTGGCCATGCTGTAATAGATTTGCTTTCCCTCTCGCCGGGTATGCACCAGTTGCTCTTCACGGAGAACCGTCAACTGCTGCGACAAAGTCGGCTGGCGTATGTCAGTCGCCTCTTCCAGTTCACTGACGCAGTACTCTCCCTCAGCCAGCTGGCCCATCAATAACAATCTATCCCGGTTGGATAAAGTCTTGAGCAAGCCGCAGGCCTTGGTCGCGGCTTGCTGCAAGGCATCCAGATCCACACTCTCGGTTGCACTCATGCAATCACTCTTTCGATACAAAACAATATGCAATATTTTAATATATATTTATATATATTGTAGTGGAAAAATAAAGCAGCCCAGATTCCCAGGCTGCTCGCGCTCAGACACATCATCCATTACGGTGGCGCGCATTCTTGCTCCCCGCCTCTCATTGCCCTGCCCGCCCGCTTCGCTGCTGCTATTTTTTGGGCTGACGCATCAAACGCATTATCCAGATAGCCGCCATAGACGCCGGCAATATCGCCGCCGATGATAGGCGGCGCCAACATGCAACCACGCGCATCCACAAAGATCACCGTCGGCGCGGCGATCACTTTGTACTTCATGGCAATGCTACGTGGGGTAGCGCTGCCACGATCAAAATTTTGCACACTTTGCGCACTCGCCATATCAACTTCACGGATGATGGGTCGCTCCCTGCGCTTGCTATCCCGCAATAGCGGATACAAATAGTTATTCCGTACCACGTGACAAAACGGACAGCCGGGCAAAGAGAAAAAGAGAATAACAGGCTTGCCTTCACGCTCTGCCTGCGCGCCGTCGCGCGCCAGATCGCTGACCATCGGAATCGCGGCCGCCTTATTATCAGCGACTACATGCCCAGTCCACAGCAGGCATAGCAAACACAAGAGAAAGGATTTCATACGCGTTTCAATCTTGCTGGGCGAATCTGGCTATATCGTCGAAGTCTTCATCAAAAATTTCACCGACATCAACGCGTCTCAACATACCTCGCTTGTCAAATACGTAGTTGACCGGCAAGCCCTGACGCTTGCCCAGTACACGTTCAAGAGCGAGGAAATCAGTAGTGACGGGATGCGTCAGTTGATACTTGCGCACCCATTGCTGCGCTTTCTCTTTTTGCTGTGGATCTTTGGTTTCGATATTGACGCCGATGACGATCAGCTTATCGGTATTCTTGCTGTAGAGCTTTTGCAATTTCGGCGCCTCATTTGCACAGAACGGGCAATAAGAAGCGAAATAGCTGATGACAAGTACCTTGCCACGCAGGCTGGCGGGGTTGATGGTTTTGCCGTCCAGGGTAGTCAGCACCGGCAGCACCGGGGTGTCACCCGGGCGGACATCGGCTGCATGTGCCACACCAGCCACTGTCATAAACACCAGCAGCAGACTACGTATTACAAATAAAGTCAGGCGCTTGATCATGCCACACACCTAGTATGCAAAGCTGCGCGTCATAAACACGCAGCGACTTCAGTACTTCGGAAAATACAATTTACTCTTGTCCAGCTTATAGCTCCATGGCAGCCCTGCATTCTTCCAGCCATTCACTACGCGCTGCCCGGCCTGTGGCCCGGTCTTGGCAAGATCACCTTCAAAGCCATCAACCACCGAGTAGACCTTGGTATAGCCGAGATCAGTCAATAGGTTGGCTGCACGTGAGCTGCGATCACCAGAACGACAAATCAGGATCACAGTGTCGTTTTTATCCAGGCCTGCAGCAGTCATACGCCGCGCCAGTTCTGGTCCGAAATCACTGTTGACGTCCAGCTTGAAACGTCCATTCTTATCATCCCATGGTGCATCATCCGGATGTTCTACGTAAGGGATGCTGGCATCAGCGATGGTCGGCATACCGACATAGGTAATTTCCCCACGCGTGCGCACGTCAACAAAATAAGCCTTGCTCCCCAGCTGTTGCTTGAGCGCATAGGCTTCCTTCGCATCCAGGTATAGCCCCGCTTTAGTCTTTTTGATATCCGGCACTTGCGTTGCGTCGTAAGCCCATGCAAACGCACAAGTCCCAATCAGTATCAGTCCAGCGATCAGTTTTTTCATGTTCATCAGCTCAGGAGATTTAACTCGCCATACCCGGATTGCCATCCATGCCCAGTATGCGTGGTGTATTCAGCTTGCGTGGTGTGACGACCTTATTGGTACGCAACCACTGCGCCACAACATCCCATACTGGCTCGCCGGATGCACCTTCAGCAACCGGCGCCCAACCCGCAACCTTATAGGTCTTGCTGGCATCGATCAGTTTGCCGTCCAGCCGCATGTCCTGGATACGCGCACCCATTTTTTCCTTCGGCGCTATCGTGTAGCTCATACCGCCGACACGCACCATGTCGCCACCTTGTTGGTAGTAAGGATCGGGATTGAACAGATTGTCGGCCACGTCTTCCAGGATAGTTTTAATCGTCGCGCCACTCATGTCGGTCAACGTGCTATATGAGTAGGTCGTCGCGGTCTGGTCCATCAGGTGTTCCATCAGGATAGGACTGTCAGGCAACAAGGAGGTACCCCAGCGGAAGCCGGGAGAGAATGCAATGTCTGCGCCTTTGACATCCATCAACGCATCGACGATCAGTTGATCGAAGGTGCCGTTGAAATTACCACGACGGTATAAAGTACCTTCCGTCATCGCCAGGCGCTCATTCAGTTTGGCTTCATACGGTGCACGTATCTTGGTGATCAATGCATCCATTTCCTTGTCCGCCGGCAGGAAATTGGAGAACACTGGCAGCAAGCGATATTTGTATCCCTGTACTTTGCCACCACGCACGTCAAAGTCGAGCACGCCGAGGAATTTGCTATTGCTGCCGGCATTGGTGACCAGGGTCTTGCCACCAGGATTGCTGACGATGACCGGCGCTGGCATACCGTCGTGCGTATGACCGCCCATGATGGCGTCTATGCCACGTACGCGCGAGGCCATTTTCAAATCCACATCCATACCGTTATGCGAGAGAACGACCACGACTTTCGCGCCCTTGCTGCGCGCCTCGTCGACCATCTTTTGCATGTTCTCTTCCTGGATACCGAAACTCCATTCCGGCACCATATAACGCGGGTTGGCGATAGGCGTGTACGGGAAGGCCTGTCCAATGACGGCGATCTGCACGCCATTCATTTCTTTCAGTACGTAGGGTGGAAATACAGGATCGCCAAAATCGGTGGTCTTGATATTCTGCGCGACGAAATCGACTTTTCCTTTGAAATCTTTTTCAACGATTTCTTTCACGCGCTTGTCGCCCAGCGTCATTTCCCAGTGTGCAGTCATGACATCGACACCCAATGCCAGGCAAGCATCGACCATGTCCTGGCCATTGGTCCACAGCGCAGTTGCTGAACCCTGCCAGGTATCGCCGCCATCCAGCAGCAAAGCGCCGGGGCGGCTGGCCTTCATGCGCTTGACCAGAGTCGACAAGTGCGCAAAGCCGCCGACCTTGCCGTAGGTTTGTGCGGCCTTTTCAAAATTCAGGTAACTAAATGCATACGCTTCCGGTGTATTCGGTTTGACACCGACTTCCTTCAGCAATTTTTCACCGACCAAATGCGGCATGCGGCCCACCGCGTCGCCTATGCCCAGATTGACATTCGGTTCGCGAAAGTAGATAGGCTTCAGCTGCGCATGGCAATCAGTGAAGTGCAGGAAATGTACATTGCCGAAACGTGGCACGTCATACAGCTTGCCAGCGGAAGGTGCCGCCAGCGCGCCTTTAGAATCCAGCAACATACCGCCTGCAGCTGCGATACCCATGACCTGAATGAACTCACGACGATTCAAACCCATTTTTTCCTCTGATTATTCTGTAGACGACTATTCGGCAGTTATTCGATAGATGAGCTCGCCCTGCCAGCTCATGCAAGCGCTGCGATAAGGTGATGGCAATCAAAGCGCAGCATGCAGCACTGCGCTTTGATTTCCTGATTGCTTACTTGTTGACGGGCGAAGCCGGATCCAGCAACAAGGCCATGACATCCTTGATTTGCTTCTCTTGCAGGATGCCGTTA
Organism: Herminiimonas sp.; assembly: GCA_040393485.1. GTDB lineage: Bacteria > Pseudomonadota > Gammaproteobacteria > Burkholderiales > Burkholderiaceae_D > Oxalicibacterium. The sequence continues at coordinate 4,391 of JBEBUE010000018.1, read as the reverse complement.
TGACCGAAGCGAGGCATGTTGGAGCATGCGGTAAAAGCCTGTGCGTTGTAGATCTTGGCCCAGGTGTACTTCAGCATATCTTCGCTCTGGCCACGGATTTTCCCGTACTGATAAAGGGAAGGGCCGATATTGCCGAAGGAGATTTCTTCCTTGCTGATTTGATGACAGGCGTAACAGTTGCCGCCGTTGACGCTACCAACTGCATCAGACGATTGCATGCCGCGACCGTTCTGCGCGATCTTTTCGCCTTCCTTCCAGTCACCCAGATACTTGCCGTCAGCCGGATACTTCACTTGCTTCAGCTGCGAAGCTTCCAGTGCTGCAGCCTTGTCCTTAGGGACATCGGTCGGATATTCACTACACAATTGCTGCGCTTCATCCTGGTTCAGCAAGCGCTCCATCGTGGCCGGACCTTTGGATTTGAAGTCAGCTTTCAACATGGCCATGGCTTCTTTGCCATAGTCACTATCCGCTGCCACCGTGGCACAACCCGCGATGGTGACGACTGACGCTATCAGAATACCTATTCTTTTTTTCATATCGCCTCCCTATCGTTTCAATGCCGGGCCGTTGTAGACACCACCGTCTGCACTCTTGGCCAGGAACATCGTGACCGCCGTAATGACGTCAGAGCCGTATAGCGGTTCCGGGAAGCGTTGCTGACGGAAGCAATCGTTGAGGCGATGCTGCATGGTGCGCACTTCGCCTTGCGAGACGCGGTAAGCAGGCCAGGTGCCATAAGCAGCCTGTGCATTGCTCTTGTTCAGCAAATTGGGGAGGTCTTGCAAACGAATGCGCTGGTTATCCACCGCATGGCAAGTAGCGCAGGCAAAGTCATGCGAACCGGCGCGATAGAAGAATATCTTCTTGCCGATTTCATAGGCTCGCTTTTCTTCCGGATGGGCAGTTGATACGGACATTTTCATGCCGCGCGATTCGGAAGTGATGTACGCCACCATCGGTTCGATATCGGATGGCTTCCCGGTCGAACCAAACGGCATCTTCACTGCCTGCTCACGTGTCAGGCCTTGCAGGTTCATACGGCAATAGATCAACCGTTGTTCCAGATCCATGACCTTGTTGACGTCCTTGAAGTAACGAGGCAATTCGGCATAAGCGCCTTTCACCACGCCGGCACCTTTGCCCAGATCGCATTGTTCCAGGCTGACATTTTTTGGACCGGCCTTGGTGCGCCATAATTCCTCACCACGCATTTCCCATAATTCAGCGGGATTACCGTCAGCCAGCAGCTGGCGATACTTGGCAATCTCATCTGTAGTCGATTGCGCCATTACAGATGCAGTTGCGCTGATCGCGACCGCTGCAAATAGATACAAGCTTCTCTGTCTCATTACGCCCTCCTCAAATTTAAGTGGATGCGGTCTAGCGCCACATTCATTTCACTCTGGTACTTCCGCTCCCGTTTGCTTGCGTATGCTGCACCTGCTTAGATACAAACACCCCGCATCAGGAAACTGCTGCTTCATCAGTACGGCTGTCACCGGTGTTGTCGTTCCAGGTGATGGTGATCTTGTCACCCTTAGCACCGCCCTTGAATTTGAAAGACAGGAACGGATCTTTTGAAATCGATGTGCCCATCATCATATCGAGCACGACCTTGTCATTGCACTTGGCCGTCAGTGTTTGTATGAAATGTGCCGGTACGGCTTTGCCGGACGCATCCTTGCGTTGACCGGTTTCCATGTCATGACGCATCAAGACTTTCACTTCAACGACGTCGCCAGTTGCATTCGCGCGTATGCGCATCGGGTTTCCCATGATAGTTTCCTCAAAAATTGGTATAGATAAACAGCGCTTTCAGTAATATCAGCTGGTAATTACATTAGTAATTAGCCGCCGCAACCACCGAGCGTGACCTTGATCTCTTTGCTTGCGATCAGCCACTTGCCATTTGCCTTGACCAGTGCGTGTACATTCGAGGTGCCACCCATTTTGACGCGGGTACTGACGTTTGCTTCGGTACCGGCCGGCAGTGTCATGGTGGCGGATAATGGCGTCGGGTTTTTCTCTACCAGGATGGCCATGAATTCAGTATTCGGCACATTGCTGGAAACCGAAACCGGAACGACCGCACCGTTCTCTGCGATATCAGGACCATTGACTGCGACGTCGGTGCTGATAGCCGCCTTGTCTGCGCCCAATGCGGCCAGTGCTTCCTGCAGTGATTTCGCATCAAAGCCACTGGATTTCCAGTCAGCAGCCAGTACGTCCGTAGGCTTCAGTATGCCCGCAGTAATTGCCAGTCCGAGTACCGTTGCAATACGCAACGCGTCACGTCGTTTCTCATTCATTAGATTCTCCTCTCGTAAAAATTGATGCCATCGCAGGATGACATGCGTACTTACTTCACTTGTGCCAGCGCTTTGGTCAAACGATCCTTGTTCATGACGAAGCTCTTGGACAGCTTGTCGGCTTCGGCCTTGGCGCTATCCAGGTTTGTTGGCTTACCGACCTGGATCACACCTGCCATGCCCATGGTTTTATGAGGGTCGCAAACATAAACATACACGCCATCCTGAGTCAGCGGCACAATAATTTCTTCATCCATTTTGCCCTTCCACTCTTTTGCACCGGCAGGAACCAGCACGGATGCACTGTTGTGCGCCGCATCAGTTTTGATGAATTTAACGGTGTCGCCTTTTTCAGCTTTCAGGAAGGTAGGCTCGAATGACATCATGCCGTCTTTGCCGTTATTTACCATCTTCACCTGATGTTCGGCAGCCGACACGCTCAATGAAAACAATGCCAGGGTCATAGCGCTTACCAGTTTGTACATTTACATCTCCTCGTTTTAGTTTTGATTAATCCAACTTCGTATTAGCTGTCCTGCCAGCTCTTTTCCTGCAATTTTTTCTACGCTTCTTATTTGGCACCACCGAGTATCCAGCTCACCAAAGTCTTGATGTCCTCATCCTTGACATGACCTTGTGCTGGCATCGGGATAGGACCCCACGCGCCGGTGCTGCCGTTTTTAATCTTTGCTGCCAATGCGGCCGGGGCCGCAGCATCGCCTTTGTACTTGGCACCGATTTCATTGAAACCCGGCCCTATCAGTTTGCTGTTGACGCCGTGGCAGGCTATGCACGCATATTGTTTCGCCAGCGTCAGCCCTTCCGCTTGTGCAGGTGCAGCAGGCTTCGCCGGTGTCGCCATCGCCAGCTTCTGTTCGGCGCTGACCGCCGAGATCGGCTTGGTCGATGCTGGCTTGGTAGTGTCTACACCACGCACTTCGCCGAAGGTACGGTTTTGCAATTGGATATTGCCGTGTGCATTGCGTGATGGCTCCGGCAAGGTAGAACGCAGATCTGTGCTGACTTTGCAATCCTTCATGCAAGCCACACTTTTCACATCCGGCTTGCCTTTGATATCCCACATGCCATGGTTACGTGTCATGCCGTTCCGATTCGGCATCAGCTGCTGCACTTCGGCGATGTTCTTATCCGACAAGGTGAAATCATCGGGCAGGATTTCGGCCATGTTCAGGATGTAGGCCGTCACCGCATAGACTTCTTCGGTCGTCAGCGATTTCGGGGCCGTCCATGGCATCGCGCGATTGATGTAATCCCACAAGGTTGATACCGTCGGCACTTTCATGATGGTGGTGCGCTGCGGCTGCTTGTTATTGGACAATGCAGCGACATGACCGGTCTTGATGTCCTCCTTGGTAGTGCCGCCGACGATAGGCGTAAAGACTTCATTCGATTCGCCGAAGGTGCCGTGGCAGGAAGCGCACTTGCCTTCCCACACTGCCATGCCTTTGGCTACCGTGCCGGAACCTGGCGGCAAGCCCTTGAAGTCGGGACGCACATCAATGTCCCAGGCCGCGATTTCCTTCGCAGTCGCCGGGCGGCCGATGTTTGTATATGCAGCCTGTGCCAGCGCCATCGTGCTACTCGTCGCCAGCAACAGGGCGACGACAGTTTTAGTAAACCTGTACATTCGACACCTCTCCTGATTCCGAGACTTTCCACGATTGGATTGCGTTGTTGTGATAGATGGAGCGCGTACCGCGTACTGCACGGAGCTCATTGATCTTCGGTTGTACATAACCGGTTTCATCTATCGCACGAGATTGCAATACGACTGGCGAACCATCCCAGACCCAGTTGATGTTGAAACGTGTGAGGCACTTGGTATTGACCGGGCCTTCGAGTCTTGCGGTGCGCCAGTTGCGGCCGCCATCGACCGAGACATCGACGCGCTTGATCTTGCCGCGGCCCGACCATGCAAGGCCCGTGATGTTGTAGAAACCTTTGTCCAGCAGCATTTGTCCTGCCGACGGTGTGGTGATCACCGATTTGCATTCCTGTATCGATGTGTACTGGCGGTACATGCCGTCCGGCATCGAGTCGATGTAGTGGATCGCCTCA